>CAZEER010000005.1:0-55221 GCA_964511215.1 uncultured bacterium
TGCAAAAGGGTGTTCTTTTGTCATCAGGGTTAATAGCTGGTGAATCTTTAATGGGTATTTTATTGGCTTTTGTTGCGGGAGCGGGGATACAAAATCTCAATCCTAGTTTCGATCCAAATCTTGTAACTGGACTTACCTTGCTAGCCACGGTCGGAACTATTTGGTGGCTCTATAAGGGTTCAAAATAAAAATGAAATGATTTAATTATTTATGACTGTTATTTTATCTGCAACATGTGACCCATCTATACCGTAGATCATTAATAGATATACACCACTAGATACATAATAGCCATCTTTATCACGGCCATCCCAGGACAATTGATCACCATCATTATTTATGCCTTGGGATTGAATATGTCGTATCACTTTCCCATCAAGAGTCATAACCATCATTGATGACTCATAAACTAATCCATCAACTTTCATAGGTTTGTTAGATGGTATATAAAAAGGACTAGGAAATATTTTAATTCCATCATAATTAAGTTTAGGAATTCCAAATGGTATTTTTAAAATATTTACTCCATTATTAGTTGCTATATATGCAAGATTATTTTTTTCATCAAATGCAATATCTCTAACTTCATCCGATAAAAGTGGGCTATTCGATTTTCTAAAACCATTTATATCAGGCCAATAGGTAGTGTTTTCTAAAAGTATGTGAATACCTTGCGTTGGTGAAAAAGTCCAAATATTTCCTTGTTTATCTACAGCTATACCCGAGCCAACACCAAAAGAAATATTTGGAAAATAAGAGTATGAATTTTCACGAATAATAGGATATAAAGAATTTTCTAAATCATAATAATTAAGTCCTGAAGGAGTTAAATAATATAATCGATTATTTAAACCCATAGCAATTGACCAGACCGTACCATCATACTTAATTATATCCCAAAAAAAATCCGTTGGATTGTATGGCTCACCTTCAAATGTTAACATTGATATACCTCCGTTTGGATAAATACCTAGATTCGCTTCCTCAGCTTGGAATGCTGATACCCAAACCCTACTCCAACTATCAAATGCAATAGACGAAGGTGATTGACTAATACGAGTTGTCGTTTCAGATGAGCCATAATGCTTCCATATACCATCAAGTGATCTTATATGAATAGGATTATTACCATTTATACAATAAGGATTTACAATCCACAAATTTCCATCATAATCAAAACTTATATCTAAAGTAACTTGATAAGGTGTAGAATTACTTGATGTTGTATGATAGCTTAAGAATGTAGTGTCAATTGTACTCACATTAGTTGGGTCATCTATATCTAGGACAATAACTCCTCCACTCGACCTTGGTGGATTTGCTGAATAAACACGTGACCCTCTAATAGCACAGTACAATAATCCATCTGGCCCTTGTTCTAGGTCTGCTATATATTGGCCAAAATCATATGCTATTGTATCTGCAACAAAGTAATTATAATCATAATTGTTTGAAGCCAACGCAGATCCCTCGATTTTAATTTCTAAAATATTATGCCAACTGATACCATTATATATTGATATCCCATGGCTACTTCCACCCACTAGTCTACCATCATCTAAAATTGTAATTGCAGAAAAACTATTAGTTACCGGAGCATTGGGTAAAAATCTTGATGCTATATAAGAATTTTCCATATCTTCAATAATAAAAAGAATCCCATTATCCAATCCTGCCAAGGTTTGGTTTACAGTTGGGAAAATCTTATTTATTTCATATTTATCCTCAATCAAGTATTCATTATTATTTGATTTTAAGAATAAATTTTTACCATCATTAAACCAGTATCCTTCATCGCTAACTCGAATATTCTCAGCTTTTTCAAGGTTATACGAAAAGTCTAACTCCACTAGATTACCTGTTTCAATAAAATATTGATATATTCCATTATTTAAAGTGAATACTAATATATCTTCATCCATAGAGATAGATGTTATATCATCATTAACATTGGGTATAAGTTTTGACCATGTTTCTGGATTTTTCAAATTATTAGAAATATGCGAATAATATAATCCATTACTCATCCCAAGAAATAATGTTGAATCTTTTATGGTGAAACAATTAACATAACCTGCAATGTCAGGGTAATGACGGAAAGAATCACGATATTCCCAATTATCATCATAAATAAATTTCATTAAGCCAAAATCTTGACCATCTTGGAATAATACCCAAGCCATAAAATTCTCTATTTGTATATCTAATATAGATGTTAATCCAAAATCAAATGAATTAACAGATTGATTATTTATAGGATCATAAATTTGTAAAAAACCGAAAGGTGAACTCCCTCCTATCCATAAATTAGAATTATGATCTTCTCTAATAGATAATAAATTCACACCATCTAGGCCATCAATAGTTGTTAAAGTTTTATATTGATCATTCCTTAGTATGAATAATCCTCCACCAGTTGCACCGTAAATATTTTCTCCAACAACTACTAAATCATTCACTCTTAATGGGGAAGTCAATGCTTTCCACTCTCCTAAACGTACTTGGCTAAAACTAAATAAAAATAAATAACAGGTCGCACAGATAAAATATCTACCAAAAATTATAATATTCGAATTTCGATAATACATGTTAAATAGTTAAAAACATTTTATCGAAATTAATCAGCTTTCTCTTTTGTATTAGCTAAAAACATCCCAATTTTAACACTATGAAAAAATATTTGATTCTTATTTTATTACTAAATTTATTATTGGCCCAAAACCGAACACCTTTTACAATAGATGTCCGACCTAGAATAATTAATGATTCAAAGATTTTAATTAATGTAGAGGTTGTCAACCATGTTGAACACCCAGTTGATTATCTCGAAGGTTTTTTGTCTGAGTTTTCTAATGATAAAAGTTTATTAGGTGAAAAAAGAATGGTTTTGGTTTACAATTATGAGCCAGCACTTCAAAGTGGATTTTCCACTACAAAAACTACCACATATGATTTGAAAGGTGAGAAACCATCTACTTTTGAATTCCACTTATCAAAAGTTAAATTTTCTGGTCAGAGTAGTGTCTTTACTTGGCATCCAAAATCTGGATTTATTCGTATTGATTGACCTGCTTTTGCTGATGTTCTATCATTTTTCTTTCTAATAATTTACTATAATTTAGTGTATCCAATTCTAACATTAGTTCATTAATCCACGATCTAGTCTTTTGAATATATTCCTCCGTATATTGAATAGGAAGTCTTTCTGCATACATATTTGCAATTAGTATTGCAGATGGAATCGGAATGTAATTATTGAGTGGATCTTGATAAAAAAAATCAATATTTCTAATAAGTTCATAATTTGTAAGATAATCTACCGTCTCAGAAAATACTTCATCAGCTAATTCATTGTTTTTTTCCCAAGTTTTCAAGTATCCATACAGTCGGCCATCTAACACACCATTTATATATGCAACTTTGCATTTAAAAGCAGCATCCTTATTATAATCCATTTTTTTTAAAATTTGATTCCAATCTCTACCATCCCAAAATAATTTATTTTGTTGAGTAAAACACCATGAATTAAATAGAATAATAATTACTAAAAAATATTTAATGAAAAAATAGAAATTCATTATTCTAAGAATCCTTAACAACCACTGTTTTAACATTGACAAATTCCATCATTCCATTAATGGCTAATTCTCGGCCATATCCAGAATCTTTAATTCCTCCAAAAGGAAGCCGAGGATCAGATTTTACAAAATCATTTACAAAACAAGCACCAGCATTCAGTCTAAACTTTGCTATTTCTTCCCCTTTTTCTATATCTTTAGTAAATATGGCTGCCCCCAGTCCAAAAGGAGTAAGATTACCCAAAACTATAGCATTTTCCTCATCCTGAGCTCTAATTATTGTAAAAACAGGTCCAAAAATTTCTTCATCAAAAGCTACCATTCCTGGAGTTACATTCGAAAGTAAAGTAATGGGATAGAAAGCACCACGAGATTTAGGAATAAAACCACCTAAGTGAAGTATTGCTCCATCATTAATACTACTTCGTACTTGGTCATGAACCTCATTTCTAGCTTGGATTGAGACCATAGGACCAATATCAACATCATCCATAGGATCACCCATTATTTTTTCAGATAATTTTTTCTCAATATTTTTTAAAAAATTATCATGCATTGATTGAGTTACAATAATCCTTTTTGCTGCAATGCAACTCTGACCTGTATTCAAAATTCTTCCATTAATACATGAAGATATTGCAATATTAATATCGGCATCATCTAAAATGATGTATGGATCACTTCCACCAAGTTCAAGGACTGTTTTTTTTAGGGCTCTACCTGCTGTTGCCGCCACAGATCTACCCGCGGGGGTGCTACCAGTAATAGTCACAGCGCTTATTTTCGAATTATCAATAATATCTGCGACAGCTTTACTATTTACAGTAATATTGCGAAAGATATTTTTTGGAAATCCTGCATCATTGAAACATGCTTCTATCGCAAATGCACTTCCCTGAACATTTGAAGCATGTTTGAGAATAGCACCATTACCAATGGTGACATTAGGTATCGCAAAACGAAATACCTGCCAAAATGGAAAATTCCATGGCATCACCCCCAAGACTAACCCAATAGGTTGAAAAGTCACAAAACTTTTTTGGCCTGGAATATCAATGTTTTTATCTAAAAGATATTCTTTTGAATTCTCAAAATAATATTCACAAAGCCAAGCACATTTTTCCACTTCACCCTCAGCTTGTTTTAAAGGTTTACCCATTTCTTCAGATATAATTAATGCGTATTCACGCTTTTTATCCATCAATATTTCACTAATACGTTTCAAGCAATCTAAACGGAATTTTAGATCTGTAGTTGACCATTTCATTTGTGTTATTGACGCACTATCTAGAATTTTTTTTACCAAATTTTGGGAGTATTCCGGATATGCTTTGATTTCTTGTCCTGTTGCAGGGTTTATCGATAATAGTGCCATAATATTAATCTATCTACTATAAACTTTTAATTAATGTTAGTGAAATATGCCAGAAAAATACGGAAATTATTTTTTTAATTATATGTAAAACAGATCCAATATGCACCTGATAAAAAATATAATAACAATTAAGCTTGGACCTCAGGCATTACTTTTAAAATAACAGGATCTTGCTGATCTTTTTCTAATGGATTATATTCTGGTACTAGGGATGCTAAAATAGACCTGAGGTGCTTATTATCAAACTCATGGCCTATTAACTCTCCCTTAATAATTCTATTATTGATATTTTGTATTTCATTTTCTGAAAGCGTAGGACGGATTTCTAATATTTTACTATGATCAGTTTTATCAACAGATTTTGAATCAAAAATAAGTTCTTCAATTTTTTTCTCACCGGGACGTGGTCCTATAAAACTTATTGGGATATCAATATCCGGTTCTAAACCAGAAAGTCTAATTAATTCATTTGCAATATCAAGTATTTTAATAGGTTGCCCCATATCAAGAGCAAAAATTTCACCACCTTTACCTAATCCTCCTGCTTGCATAATCAATTGAGCAGCTTCACTGACTGACATAAAATAACGTTCCATATCTGGATCGGTTATAGTGACTGGCCCTCCTGATCTTATTTGCTCCTGGAATATTGGGATTACACTACCACTACTACCCAAAACATTACCAAAACGCACCGCCATAAAACTAGTATTACAACCAGAGTCAGCTCCTTGGCAGATTAGTTCAGCCAAACGTTTGGTTGCACCCATAACATTAATTGGTTTTACCGCCTTATCAGTACTGACTAAAATAAATTTTTCAACATTATGCTGTAATGATAGATTTACAAGATTAATTGTACCATGTACATTTGTTTCAACAGCCTCCCAAGGAAAAGCTTCTTGCATCGAAACATGTTTATACGCTGCTGAATGAAAAATAATTTGAGGTTCATATTCATTAAATACTTTTGATAATATTTCATGATCTCTTACATTAGTTAAAAGTGGTTTAATGAGAACATTATTAGGTTTTTCCAAAATTTCTCTTTCAATTTGAAATAAATTATATTCACTATTATCCAGCATTACTAATAGCGCAGGTTCAAATTCAAGGCATTGACGCACTAATTCTGAACCAATACTACCACCAGCACCAGTAATTAATATTCTTTTCCCACGAATAAATCCTTTTATCAATTCCTTATTTAGTTTTACTTCATTCCTACCTAGTAAATCAATTATAGAAACCTCTTTAAGTTGATTTACTGATAATTTACCCGATACTACTTCTTCAACTGAGGGTAATATGCGAAAAGGCTTGCCTGCATTTTTACAAATTTCAATAATATTACAAAGTTCTTTTCTAGGTACTTCGGGACAACAAATCAAAGCTTCATCATAATAATTTGAATAGTCATTTAAATCTGAAATTTTACCTAATACTGGTTTTCCATGGATTTTCTTCCCTTGATTAATTTTATTATCATCAAGGAAACCGATAGGATCCATTAAGTGCTTGGAATCACCTAAAAGCTCCTTGCAAATAAAGCCTGCTGTCTCACCCGACCCAATTAAAAGAACTCTTTTAGAAAATTCAATTTTATAAGGTTTTGGGTTTAATAAATGAGAATAAATAATCCTAATTATCAATCTCGATACACTTGTAAAACCAAATGATAACATTAGATCTATCATAATTACGCCATAAGAAATATCACTTGAAAAACCGGCATAATTAATTCCTACGACAACAACAATTGTTGCAAATATATTGGCCTTGGCAATATTATAAATATCAAATATGCTGGTATATCTCCACATACCGTCATAAAGCCCAAATAAATAATAAAGTAATAATTTTGCAACGACTATAAATAGCAAAATATTAAGTATATTTATATCTGATAATATTATTGGGATTGAAAAATCATTTTTAATAAAAGAAGCAAATAAAAATGCCAAAAGTAACGAAATAATATCTCCCAAAAATATAATTCTCAAATTTCGAGTAGTGTCTTCAACCACTTTACTTTTTGTGATATTTTTTATTTTAACAGCACTAACAATCTTATTGATATCCTCATTATCTTTTATTTTCAAAAGTTTGGCCAACATATATTGACCCATTCGTTTTGGGATAAATAACGAAAGAATAGTGATACCTACTAATTTCAAATCTTGAAGGAAACTTTTTTTATTTACATAATATTTGTCCAGACCTACTTTAATATCTAAAATAACCTTATATGGATCATTGGAATCAATCATAGACCAGATTTCAGATTCATTCCGAAATAGAATTGATGAGTAACCTGATAAACCAGGTTTGATGCTTTCTAAAAATATGAATGACTCCTTATCTACAAATTCTGGTACTTCTGGTCGAGGACCAATGAAACGCATATCTCCTTTGATCACATTAAATAATTGAGGTAGTTCATCTAGCTTTGTTTTTCTTAGGAATCGTCCCCATCTGGTCGCTTGAGGTATTTGCCCATTTTTAAATGCAGGGTTATCTTGTCCATTTTTGATTGTTCTAAATTTATATATAACAAAGTTATTAAAATTTTTGCCAACTCTCGTCTGTCTAAAAATAATTGGATTCCCTTGAAGAATAAGACTAATAAACCCAATCACAAATAAAAAGGGCGATAATAATACAATAAGAATAATTGCTGTTAATCTAGATAGAATTTCCATATCGGTTATATTCGTTCTATTTCAGATTCTTTACAAATATTATTCTCATACCGGTGATGCCAATCACACTTGTGACCACAGTCACAATAGAAAGAATTAAGGCAATAGCACCCAGCGATGGACTATAGATATATATCCATGATAGGATAGCAGTGGTAAAGATGCACAAATACGAGCACCCTTCTATGATATTCCGCATCATTAATTACCTCAGGACTTGTATTCTTAAAATATATACTACATTTTAATGCATTACAAGTATTAATAGTCCTGGCAAGTTAATGACTTCGAAAGTAATTAATAGATATACTAAAAAAATTATATTGAAAACCTATCATATAACTCTTTAATAGTTTTGATAATATAATTTATCTCATTTGGCGATAGATCTGGATAAAGAGGAAGACTAATAACTTTTTTGAATAATTCATTGGCGCATGGAAAATTATTTTCTGAGAAATCGTACTTTTTTTTATAATATGACAATTGATGAATAGGTTTATAATGTACTGCTAATCCTATTCCCTTTTTATTCATTTTATCTATAAAACTGTTTCGAGATATTTTCCAGCAATCTAGATTTAATTTTATTACAAATAAATGTTTGGCATGCCCATCATATATTTTTGGTAATTGTATCCCCTTTATATCATTAAGCCCCTCACAATATTGTTTAATAACTGTCTGTCTTTTTTCCTGCCATTTATTTAAGTGACGAAATTGCCATAAACCAATAGATGCAGATATATCAGTCATATTATATTTAAATCCAAGTTCCACAATATCATACTCCCATTTACCATAATCTTTAAATCGACTCCAACCATCTCTCGTAATTCCGTGGAGCGAAAGCTTTCTAACTTTTTCAGCTAAATCATTATCATTTGTAGAAAATGCACCTCCTTCGCCACCCGTAGTGATATTTTTATTAGCATAAAATGAAAATGCTGCACCATAATTAGTATCACCAATTTTGCCAGCATTTGATTTAGACTCTAGAGCATGTGCAGCATCTTCTAAAATAAATACACCATATTTCTCTGCTAAATTAAATAATTCTACCATATTTACTGGCTCCCCACCATAGTGTACTGGTAAGATTGCTTTAATATTATTATGAGTCTTTAAAATATCTTCAACATTATTCAAATCAATTAAAAAACCAGATTTTTCATTATCTACTAATATCGGCTTCATACCAAGATATTCACCAGACTCTATCGTTGAAACAAAAGTCATAGTAGGGACAATAAACTTGTCTCCTTGCCTAAACCCCATTGCAGCTAGACCTAGGTGCAATGCCGCTGTACATGAATTAACAGCTATCACATAATTAGAATTGAGGTATTCAGACAATATTCCTTCAAAATTTTGCACTTGTTCAGCAGTTGTAAGCCAACCAGAACGAATTGAATCTTTATAGATTTCATCTAGGCTTTTTGGTAGAATGGGTCTATGAAAAGGAATCCTCATAAAATATTTTGAATTGGGAAGAACATGTCTACACCTAATTCCAATTGATTAAAAGCCTTAAATTTATCAGATTTGTTAAATCTGAAATTGCATGTTAGTGATATATTTGGTTTATACCACCATTCAATTTCTCCAATGAAATTTTTTACCACTTCAATATTGCCGCTAGGAAAACTCACAGAATTATAATCATTATATCCATCATACGGAGAGTTAATGATATTTCCCTCACCTATCTCTATCTTACTTATTTCGACTTTTCCAATTACTTTTTTTGATAATACTAGGCTATTAATGCCAAATTTAAATTCTCTAGCATCACTGCCAATTGACCACCCTAAAGGATTATCACGTTGAATAAAATTATTTCTTCCATCTTCATGTTTAAAAGTACTTGTTCCTATGCTAATAATTGAGCCATAAAAAGATATCCCTGATTGCAAACTTAAAGGAGTAAAAACACATCTAAGTGAATATGCAGCCCCATGGTTCTTGCCTTGTTTTTTTTGCTCTAGGTCTAAAATAAACTCATCAAATAAATAATTTGCAGAAAATCTAATATTTTTACGGTTAAAATAATCAAAGCTTGCTTGCCATAAACCGTTTCCATTATCTGTTCCTAAATCATTTTGTTTGTTATTTAGCTCAATTTCTAAATGAGTCGACATTGGATTAAAGTAAGCAAAATCTATTGGTCTATTTTCACCTGAGTATATGACAACCTCAGATATGCTTAATAAAAAATTTTTTTGATTATTCCATTCAACTCCTCTCCCCGTTATATATCGATTAAAAAATAAAGTGTCTGTTTCAAGATACCCATGAAAATAACGAACTTTTAATTTTCCGAAGTCAAGGTCTAACATACCATAATCATACGGACTACAAGTTTCACTTAATGATATCTGGATATCATTACCTGCACCCCAACTTTGTCTCCCTCTTCCAAATTGAATTATCATCCAATCATTTTCGTAACTAATTCCTGACAGATCTGTTTCACCAGACCTAAATCCTAAACGTGTAATATCCCTTGGGATTCCAGAATATCCTTCAAAATAATTAAGATTATTAACTATCCTTGAATACAAATACCCATGGAATCTGGATTTATATGTAAAATGGCCAAATCCATAGATTACTTTTGAATATGAATATAAAGTGTCTGGTTTTTCTGAAGATAAACTAAAACCCAACCGTGAAGTAATAATTAAGGAGTCTGATATATCTTTGCCATGTGTGTATCGAGTTGGGCCAAAAGTTGTATTTTGATCCCAATTACGCCCAATATCAAAAAAATATTTCCCCAATTTGTATTGATAGAATTCTTTAGGTATCTCTTGCGAAAAAAGATAAAAACTCGATAATAATAATATCAAGGTTACTTTAATAATACCATCCAACTTTTGAAAAATAATAATAGTTATTATGTTATTTTTCTTATTCATCAGATCTATTTGATGATTTTTTTGTTTTTAACAATTTTCTAAGTCCAAATAAAAATCCAAAACCATATGAGAAATGTAAACATGGGAAAACTAAAAGAGAGTATAGTTTACATTTAATTCCCTGTTTCATTAATATCGAAAAAAATAATATTAAAATAGTATAGATTATTGAAGGGATGAAAAATATTGGATTTCTTTCAATAAAAATTAAGGTAAAGGGTATTGTCATTACAAATAATGCGGGGACAATATGGTACAATCGCATACTGTTTTTTACCTTGCTAAATACTAAAGGTTTAAAAATTCCATAACTGAAATACTGGTACCATAAATCACGAAGATTTTCTCTAACATAATATGTAGTACTAAGTTCTGGATCCATAAGTATCTTATACCCTCTCGATCTACAACGATAATTTAATTCATCATCTTGATTGCGAATTAAATCTTCATCATAAATCCCAACATTATCCAAAACTATTCTTTTATAAACAGCAAAAGGAACGGTATTAACGTACATTCTTGAATGTGATGTTCTAAAACTTGATCTACCTACGCCAAAAGGATGCATCATACAATTTGCAATTGCCATTCCTGTCCAATTTTTTCCTTTATGTATGGCTGGCCCTCCAACAATATCTGCTTTGTTATTATCTAATAGTTCAATTGCAATTTTAAAATAATTTCTTGGGTAAATTGTGTGTCCATCTAGTCGAGAAACATATTTCCCTTTTGTTATTGGATAAGCAAGGTTAAATCCAAAGCTTACATACTTATTTTTATTGGTTATAAGAGTACAATTATCATAATCTTTTACAGCCATTTCTAGCCATTCAAAAGTACCATCATTTGATCCTCCATCAACAAAAATGACTTCGCTTTCAATGTTTGATGTTGATTGCAATATAGAATCAAATGTTCGATGAATATATTCCATTTCATTATGGACAGGAATAATAATACTAAGAAGCAATGACAAAATTCCAAAAAAAAGAGTTAATAAAACAAAATACTAATCCTATTAGTTTCATTGTTTTGAATATTGTTTTATTAAATTTATCCATTTTGGCATAACTGCACTTATTGAATATTGTTGTGCAGTTCTATATGCGCTTTTAGATAACCTATTTGCTATTTTAGGATTATTAATTATTAATTTAATCCCTTCCACCATACCATTTAAATCATTATCATGCACGAGTATAGCATTGTTACCGTTTTTTAGTAAAAAAGGTATTCCTCCAACATTTGTCGATACTATAGGAAAACCGAGAGCCATAGCTTCAATTATACTTATTGGCATATTATCTATATGAGTTGTATTTATGAAGATATTACTATCATGTGATATTGATACCCACTCCTTCTTAGTTAGTTTTCCAAGGAATTGTACTTGTTTTTCAACACCTAGTTCTATTGCAAGGTTTTTACAATTCCTTGCACTACCGTCTTTATCAGGACCAATCATTGTTAGCATTGAACTTTTATTTATTTTACATAATTCATGTAATACATGGATAGCCATTTCAGGGTTATATATTTTATGCAGTGATCGGACCCATAATAGTTTAGGACTTAATAAAATCTTTTTTTTAAAAGGATAATTATCAAGATCAACAAAATTTGGTATATATATAATTTCGTAACTCTGTTTTGATAAAAATTTGCAAAAAAATATTGATGGTGATACATTAATAGCCGAATGCAAAAATAAGAACTTTGACAAACTAGGACTCCTTTTAATACGATTTATCAAATTTCCACCTCTGATTATTGGGACATAAGGAATCATAAACAATCTAGATAAAAAACTAAAAAAGACTGCAAAGTAAAAAGCTCTGCTACTAAATACATCAACAATTATTAATGACAAACTATTTATATTTTTGAAAAAAATAAAATTCATATCCATAAACCGAAAAAATTGGTTTTTCTTATTTGATACCGATTTTATTTTGAAAAAATTTTTTAGTTTTGGAACTAATACCTCCATTGCAGTAGGTGTTAGACCATGTGAAGATAATTTATTTCCTATATATAATATCACTTTTCTTGAATTTTTAATTGAGAATCAACAAGTATCATAAATGCTAGTCCAAAAATAAAACCTGGCATTGCAAGTCTCATTGCTGAATGGAACATGGTTAATACTGCTATTAAAATAAAACACATAAAAATTGTTTTATTATTTTCATCACGAAAAAAGTACTCTTTTAGAATAAACACTATCGATACTATTAAAGCCATAACACCTAATAAACCATGTTCTGCTAACAAACGAGTAATTTCACTATGCGCTGCTACAGATTTCCCATATCCATATACTTTTCTTAAGTCATTTGCCATTCCAGGGCCGACACCAGTAATAAAGTTATCCAAGAATATATTTAGATCTGCAAGCATAATCAGCGTCCTAGATGTTCCAGCTATTTGTCCTGGCTCATCTGAACTAATAACAGCTATATAACGATCTTGAATCATCCCACCAGTAAAATCAGCTGAGAAATTCCAGATTATTATTATTATTATAGTCAAAAAAATTATTTTAGATTTTTTTATTAATGTATTTTTACTTTTCTTTTGAGAGGAAACAAACCATGCAAATCCAATAGAAATAATTGCAGTAATCATTCCTCCTCTAGCAAAAGTTAAAAATGCCTGTAATGCACAAATACCAAGAAGCAAATAATCAATTAATTCATTTTTAAATATTCTGTAATTGAGAAGTTTTGTTAAACCAATAACTGCAACTATGATACCTAACATTGATGATACCTGATTAGGACCATAATAGCCACTAAGTGCTTGATTTGCCTCACTCGAAAATAAAATCTTATCTAAAGATGGTAACCTTAGAAATATAATTATGCTCATTGTAGTAATAGGGAATAATAGTGCACGAAATACTTGCAATAATTCCTTTTTATAAAATAATCTATTCCTAAAATAAAGGACAGAAATAAATAGAGTCAATGGACCAGATAAATTAAAAGCAACCACTTGCCGCCATTCATTAAAACTAATATATGGAATGAAAATTATTGAAGGAAAAAATGATAAGATATATATAAGCATTAAGATTGATATCTTATGACCTCTAATGTTCTCCATGTACAGACCCAATAAACAAAAAATAATGACGGAATATTTAGAAAACTCCCAAAATATTGATGCAGCAGTCATCCTAAGAGCAATTTCAATACCAACACTATAAGCAGAAAATAGAGCAGCTTCATTATAACGGTTTCTATTTTTGAGTATACTATAAATTCCATAAAAGAAAATTGACCAGGCCCATAAGGTAGATAAAAAGTAAATCTGTCTATTCTGACCTTCTATTATTACAATACCAAGTAAAATGTGGCATAGCAATAAAAAATATTTACCATTATCCAGATGTTTTATATAGAAAGGCATATTTATAAAAGCGCTAGGATATAAAATTAAACTTTGTATTGTTATATTTTTTAACTGTCAAAATCATATCTAGTTATTAATCTAATAATAAGAACTCCCAAATGAATAAACTAAAACATATAAAATTGACTATGCAACTAAACCTTACAAAAAATGGGAAGAATAGTAATTATGCAATTACTGACATTACTTGATCAATAAATAAACTCATTACTTTTTTAGGACGCATGTAAAACCTTTTGTATGCACTTACTATTGATTTATCTATCTCCTCTTCAGTTAGATTATCTTGAGATATTGTCATATTAAATTGATTATATTCCTCGAATTCCTTATCTAATAAAGAATTATTTTGCTTAAGACTCTCATAGTATGCGGTTCCAGGATAAGGAGTCGAGACTGAGAAACGAGCCATGAAAATATTTTGCTCCAAAGAGAATTGTATAGTTTTTTCAATCGAGTTGGTTGTATCTCCTTCCAAACCAAAAATGAAAAATCCAATTACTTTTATTCCAAGTTTTCTACAATAATTAATAATCTCAGCCTGATGAGCAGCTTCAGATAGTTTTCTTTTATTTAGCTTAGCTATATCAGCATTATTTGTTTCTATACCAATATTTACACTTTTTAAACCCGCCTTTTTCATTAACAATAAATTGTTTTTTGTTAATAGATCAGCTCTTGTTTCTATACCCCAATCTATTGAAATATTTTTTTTGATAATTTCTTCAGATAATAAAAAAGGGTATTCTTTATCAATACCAAATATAGGGTCTCTAAATAGCAATGATCTCATTAAGAACTTATTTTGCATAAATGCTATGTCCTCGACTAAAGATTTGACAGATCTTTGTCTTACCTTTTTACCTTGACTCGTTGGGTAAGTGCAATAATAACCGCAACTATAAGGACATCCTCTACTTGATTGAATAGTAAGTATCGGTCCTTTATTAAGAATAGGCCTATATTTATATTGATTGATAGGGAATGCTGAATAATTTGGGCTTGGAAGGTCATCCATATCAATCCACCTATTTACTTTAATTATACCATCTAATTCCTCAATAGAGTGAAATTGATAAAGGAAAAAAGCTTCCGCTTCACCATCGATAATAAAATCTGAATTTGAAAATAGATTTGGCATTTTCGCAGGAAAAGGTCCAATAAAACCCACTCTAGAAGTTTTAAATCTAGTTTTCAATTCACCTGCTATTTCATTTTCTTTTTTGTAATCAACAATCGAACCCACTATAATAAAAATATCAAAATAATCATTTGGTTTATTTTTATAGAAGTATTTGACAGAGTATCCTTTTTTTTCCAAAATGGTATAAATATAAATGGATGTTAAATGAGGTAAAAACACAGCCTGCCCTCTAAGGTTTTGGAATAATCTACCATATAGAGAATTACCAAAGTTATCCTTAGTACCATAACTACCATTGAGGTCTTTGTTTATCGATCTATTTCCAAATATTTTAGTTGTATCAATTAAAGCTATTTTCATAGTAGCATATCAGTTATTTAAATAATTACCCATTTTGTTTATTAAAATAATCATGGCTTATTAAAAGTAGGATAATCTGAACCAGCTTTAATTAATGCAAAATGGATCTACAAACCATTTTTATATAGTTTTCAAAAGTAAATTGTTTTGCAATTAAACTAATATTATTTGAACAATGTTTCAGACTCTTGCTATCGCTTATAATGGATTTAAAAGAATTTACAGAAAACCTTCCTAATTGCGAATCTAGGATATAACCATTATGACTATTTTTTATAACACTTTTTATTTGATCGATGTCAGAAATAATTGGCACGCAACCAAATGCTCCTGCTTCCATTATAACTTTTGGAAACCCTTCACTTTTTGATAACAATATAATTACATGTGATTTTTCATAATATTTGAAAACGTCATATCTTGATATTGCTCCAGTAAAACAGATGTCAATTGGTAAGTTTTTTTTAAAAGTTTTATAATCTAATCTTTCATCTGTTTCTCCGATAACTGTTAACGATTCAATATGATTGATATTGCCTATATTTCCCATCAAATAAATTAAATCATCAAAACCTTTTGCATTTTCAACGCGACCTACAAATAATAATCTTAATTTTCTATCAAATTGCTTTTTTTTTGAAATAATCTCAGCATTAGAAAAAGTATTGTTATCAAAGCACGGATTAATAAAATTAAAAAAATTAATTCTCTTCCTTTCAAAGGATCCATTGATTGAAATTTTTACATTTTTTGGAAAAATTTTTAATATCCACCTCTGTATTTTATAAGATAGAGGAGCCATTTTATCATTCCAAGATCCCGCATATTTAATCCACGTACCACCTTTCCAAAAAAATAATACCCAAGGAAGATATAATAGACCTAGGCCTGCTGGCACACGAAAATGAAGTATATCTGAGACTTTAAGACAATCTTTTATTTTTTTAAAATTCTTAAATAAATACTGAAAATGCATCAACTTTGATTTAATTGTCTTACCTCCAGCAGGGTTCAAAGGAATAAAAATTATATTACTACTTTTATATTCAAAAAAAGAGAGGTTCGGAGAACCTCTCTGCAAAGGAGCACAGTGGTACACCGTATTAAATAACTTTGAAAGATGGTCTATTTCTTCAACAGTAGATCCAAATCCAACAATTGTATTATTATTTTTTTTATAGTGATCAGTATGTGATATAATAGTACAAATTTTATATTTGCTTTTTGATCCTTTTTTCAATGTACTCAATGGTTAAGAAATTTTGCTGCTGAATAGATTATAAAATAACGTTGCAATATCGATTGTCTTTTCAGATTTGATCTTCTATTACCAAAACTCATAAAATTATTGCAAAGTCCATCAACGTAATCTTTATCAAGGTAATCTCCTCCACCATTTTTCATAAACGTTTTTATTTCATAATTCATTTCTTTTTTTTCTGATAATTTCAGGTATTCATCAAAAGGAATCGAGAATCCTCGTTTAGGTAGATAACTACCAAACCCTCGATATAACCTATTATGTAAAGTCCGCAATGGAATCTTTCCACTTCCAAACTTATACTTTTTCTTTTTTGGAATTGTTAAAGAATAATTAACTAAATCTTCATCAAGGAAAGGTACACGATATTCTACTCCATTATACATTGACATCATATCCGTTTTTCTTAAATAATCACTTAATAATACTGTCCTAAAAAATTGATTTATAATCATATTATCAATGCTTGAAGTTTTTTCTATTTCTGTATTCCATTTATATGAAATACTTTTTGATAGCCAGTTAGAATTTAAATTCTTTGAAAGTGCGTTGTTGAGAAGCCAAGAGTTTCTATAATAAAACGACTCATTAAGATTCCCCGATAGACCATTAATTTTTAATAATTTTCGATTTTGAATAAATTTTAAGATTATATATGAAATTTTATTTATTATTTTCTTAAAAATTAAATTTGAGTTTAAAAAATATAAATAATGCATTGAGTCATAACCATATAAGTGCTCATCCCCTCCATCTCCACCTAGTATAACGGTAGAAGATATTTTTTTACAAGCTTTATTTAGAAAGAATGAAGGAATAAATGAGCTATCACCAAAAGGTTGATCAAAATGTCGGAGTAAATCATTAATCTTTTCCAAGTTTATATTTTGATTGATTGTTATAATTTCTGTTTTTTTATTTAAAATTTTTGAATATTGTAAAGCTATTTTACTTTCATCAAAACTAGGGTTTTCCATTTTGACTGTTAAACCATAATTCTTTTTATTATGCTTTGCCAAAGCAAAAATGGTAGAAGAATCTATTCCCGAACTCAATGCAAACTTTATTGGAACATCTGATACTAAATTTCTATTCACTGCTTGTCTAATATAAAATTCGAAATTTTTTGGATATTTAATTTTTTCTTTTGATCCCCATTGGATTACATTGAGATTTTTAACACTATGTTGATTATTGTTTACATTGAATATTTCAATAAATCCTGGACGCTGCGTTCTTATGGTTTTATATATAGTACGAGGTTCAGAACAATATCCCTGCATCAAATAGTGAAGTATCATTATTTGATCTGTCTCTTGACCACCATTTAAGTAAGATATGATTCCTTTTATCTCACTTGAAATTATATAGATATCTTCATTTTGAAATATATATAGAGGTTTTATTCCAAAACTATCCCGGACACTTATTATTTTTTTTTGATTATCTCTAAAATCATACATTACAAATGCATACATTCCTCTTAATTTTTCAAAAAAAGAAATACCAAATTTTTCATAACCTTCAATAATTAATTCTGAATCAGATTTAGTATTAAACCCTCTATCTTTTAATAAATTTATTTTCAGACTTTTATAATTGTAAATCTCACCATTATATACAAGTATAACTTTACCATTTTTATTCACCATCGGCTGATTTGCATTTTTACCTAAGTCGATTATACTTAATCTATTATGTCCTAGAAAAATATCTTCATAAACAACCGTACCTGTATGATCTGGGCCTCTATGTTTAAGTGTTTTTAGCGCCTTTTTTGCATTGTTTAAATGCAAATTTTTATCTCTAATCATTAAAAAACCACACATAGCTACTATTAAATTATTTTAGATGACAACATTCATTTTAGTAGATTTAAGTAAGAATTAGCTACATTTTTCCAAGTTTTATTCCTCGAAAATAACCTCGCATTGTAACTATAATAATTATAAGACTTAATAATTTTATCTAACGCTTCAATTAATTCTATTTTCTTCAAGGGATTAATTAATATACCATTGATATTATCATCAATAGCATCTTCAATACCACAACCAATAGATCCTATACAAGGTAATCCCAAATAATTTGCTTCTAATATTACAATCCCAAACCCTTCGACATCACCATCATCCTGATTTTCACTCAATAAGAGAAAAATGTCGCAATCCTGTAATAGATTAAACATCTTTTCATCATCTAAGAATCCATGAAAAATAACTTTTTTTTGCACATTTTTATCTAATGCTAATTTTTTCAATCTTGTGATATCTTGAGGTAAACCAACCATATGATACTCAATTTCAGGATAATATTTTTCTAAATTTTCAAGCGCATTAATTATATTATGCTGACCTTTTCTTTTACAAAGCCTACCAACGGTTATTAACCTAATTGGGGCATCATACTGTATTGGATTCTTTTTTTTATTTATATTACAGTATTTATCAATCCTATAAGGATCTAACCCATTGTTGATAACAATAATATTTTTATCATTTATAAGTTTTTGAGCAGATTTTTTAGAAAAATTTGAAACAGCTACAATTATATCCATTTTTTTCAAAGCATAAAACAAAATCAACTTTTTTATATTTTTTACCATCAGTGGTTCATGACCATGCAAAATGGTAAGTGATTTTATTTTAACAAAATATTGTAAAATTCCTATTGCTATTACATGGTTCAAACCTGAAACAAATACCCAATCATATCTTTTCTGTCTTTTTATTTGTTGATTAAAAAAATTATAATAACAGTTAAACAATTGAGTCAAAGAAGAATATCTAAGAATCGTCATTGGTATAGTTTTATCATAGTGTTGATGTGGAAACTGAAACCTGCTCCTAGTTATTATATCGACATTAATATTTTTTTTTCTTAATTCATTAGTGATATTGTATGCATGTTCGCCAATCCCTCCTGGACCCGGTGGAAATTCAGATGAAATAAATAAAATATTATACAATTTTTTTAACTTTTGGTCCTTTCTTTAGCATTTTACTCGAAATTTTCCAAGAACGAACAACTTGTAATATTATTAATGGGGAAAAAGTAAAAAATATTATCAAACTTATAATATAATATATATTTTTATCTTTATTTTTATAACTTGTTAAAGAAATTGGAATGTTTACGAAAAGGTAAAGGAAGGATCTTTTAATACCAAAATATTTTCTACTTAAATATAAGACACTTGGAATAGGCCTTGGATCAAAATAGCCTTTTGGTCTTAATGCGTCCCAAGAGCCCATTTTCCTTAAACCACCAGTTTTAATTTTTAAATGAATCCTTTTTGCTTCAGGATTTGATATTGCAATAATATTATTAATGTAGGCTCTCAAACCGAATTCACCATCACCCATACGCATACCTTCAAATTGTTCATCAAATAAATTACATTTATTAAATACTTCTCTATTAATAACAACATTTCCTGTATCTAATTGATCTGATATTCTATAAAATTTATAATTTAATGGTATGCTAGCACCGTGTGATGATAATGAAACTCCAGCTGAAATTTTTACATTATAGTATTCGAGACAATTTAAATGTTTAGTTAGCCAATCCGATTCTAATCGTGAGTCGTCATCAAGTAACGCGATTATCTTTTCTTCAGAAGATATTATAGCATTATTTCTTGCCTTCCATAATCCAGGATTACTCTGTCTAATCAATTTTAAATCCAAATTATAATCCTTATAGAAATCTTCAGAATAAGGATTAGACTGATCAATTACAGTAACTGCAAAATATTGATGATCTTGCAACTCTAAATCCCTTAATAAATCTTTAAGAGATTTATAACGATTAAGTGTAGGTATTATAATTCTAACTTTTATCTTATTAAGAACAAATTCCTGATATACATTATTCTCTAATTTTAAAGGAGCAATGGGGTTATCAAATAACTTTTGGCGTTTTATATGCAGTGATTTAAGATATCCTCTTAATGTTTTCAAGGGGTTTTTTAGTGTAAAAATGCAATACACGAAGAATATAGGCACCCATAGACTATGAAAATACTTTTTTATAAATCTAAACTCATCTGCAAGACTGGGTTTATAGTTAAGTGAACTAATTGTTAAATTTTCATGAAAATTATTATCGGGAATCCATCCTCTCGCAAGCAACTGAAAACTTGAATCTATTACTGCGCTGTTATTGGAATCATAATACTTATCTATTGTAATATCATTATCAAAAGTAGCAGGGTTTGGCCATTTAGTGTTTTTGCAGTCTATTTTATGAAAATACCAAAAAGGCTTTATTAATTTTAACGATTCAAACATATATTAATTAAAACCTTTGTTTTACTGTAAATCCATCTATAATAACTGTTTAAATTAATTGGCTATTACTAAAAGTCCTAAAAAAACCACTATATGTCAATTTATCTAACCAAAGTTTTCGATTATCAATCTGTAAATTCCTAAAGTCTTGATTAGATAATTTATTATGGAAATTATTTAGTTTTTGAATAGTTTTATCTATTTCATTTTCTTCTATCCAAACACAGTGTCGTTTCCAGTTGATTTGATTATCAAATGGAAGAATACAGTCAGAATTTATAAAGACAGGGATCCTTCCCATTGATAATGCTTCATAGAATCGTGCTGAAAAGTTACCTCTACCTCTAGCACATAGGATATAAGGTGAAGATAGCATATTACCCCAAAATTCATTTTTATGTTTTTCTATACTTACTGCCTGACCACCAGATCTAGAACGAATTATGAATTCAGTTTCAATCATATCCGATCCATAAAGTATTTTAAGGACACTCCTTCTTAAATTTGCACCAGAGATTGACAAAGATAAATCTAGGTATGGCCTTTTCTTAGAATTATAAATTTTAAATATTGAATTTCTAATTGATCTAATCAAACTATCAACCGTATTATGACTTGCTAAACCACAAAAACCAATTTTAGGTTTTTCATTTTTTTTTAAAATTTTAATCTGATCCATTCCCAAATATTTTAGAGGATCTCGAATAATTACAGGATAGGAATATTGGTTTTTTTTACGGTTTGACATATACCCCCCATGGTGAAACCAAGTAAAATCACCATTTGGTACTTTTATAGTATAATCACCTTCAATCCACGAAAATATTTTTTTTTGTTCCTTTTTATATTTTTTTAACAAATCAATTGCTTTATTAATTGTTCCATTTTCAAAGTAATAATTCCATGTCATTGGCAAGACACATAAGTCAGCTTTATAAATATTATTACAATATTCTAAATCATTTTCTACTAAACCATAAACTGAATATCGACTGTTTGGGTAAAGAGGCTTTACCCATTCAGATATATACTTTCTTGGAAGCCCTTTTTTTAAATCTTCAAATTCAAAATGTATTTTCATTAGTATTTAAAAAATTCCAAGAATTTATGCTCTTGTTCCATTAAATTGAATTTTTTATTTACTCTGGAAATTGCATTTTCTCTAATTTCATTTATCCTCATATTTGACAATCCTAAAACATATTGTATTTTTGCAGCTAAATAATCAGATCTCATTTTTTTTACAACAAATCCAGTCTCACCATCTAATACATTTTCAGATAGACCTTCTGCATTCGAAACAATTGTAATAAGACCCATTGCCTGAGCTTCTAAAACTGAGTTACAAAATCCTTCTTGAATACTATACTGTAGATAGATATCAGCTTCTGAATAATATTTTTTAATATCATTATGCTCAACATGTCCTAAAAAATTCACCTGATTATTTAGACCTAACTGATGAGAAGCAAAAATAAGTCTTTCTAATTCTACACCATCTCCTATAACTGTATAATTAAATTTAATTCCTATTTTTTTTATTAATGCTAACGCTTCAAGTGTATATTCCAATCCTTTTTTCCAATGGAGTCTGGCAACAGTTAAAAAATGGGTATTTTTTTCTGAAATTATTTTATTTTTTTCTTGTTTAATTTGAAAATAATCAACTTTAATTGCTGGTTGAATTATTGCATTTAGAGTATCATCTTTTAATCCAGTTTTCTTTGCTTTATTTAATAAATCTTGAGATATGGAATGTACTTTATCAACCTTATACCAAAGTCTTTTATAACAATCAGGGTATTTTAGAGGGTATACACATATGTCATACCCTCTAAGACTAATACTCATCCTAACACACATTGCTTGGGCTACATTCTCTCTCCTTATGGACATAGTAATAAAACCAAAATGAAGCCAATCTAAATCCTGATTTAGTATGTGTAAATTAATGTAAAGATTTTCCCAACAAGTCCTAAACTTTATATTATCTTTTTTTTCAAGTTTTAAAAAACGAATTAAAATTATTGGGCGCTTTAAAAAAAATATACTACATAAAAAAACCATTTTAAAAACTTGGTAAAATCTATTCTTACTTATTCTAGGAGGTTGTATTACTTTATATAAGTTATAATGTTCACTTTGATTAGAAAATAATATAACTCTATGTCCTATTTTCTCTAGTATTTCAATCTTTGACTTCAGAAATGTTTCTGATTTTTGTGGGGTATTTGGTATGACTAGACCTATTCTCATTTATAACAAAGGAATGCAGTCTCCATAGGTTTTATTCCATGCTTTTTCCCATTATATATATAGAGACTTCTCTTACTAACTAGGCTAAAGTTCTCTTTCATAATATTAATAATGTCTAATCCATAATCACGATAATGCCCATTAAATCCTAAATGATTAAAATGAATCGTTAGTTGTTTCCTCCAATCACCTGGAATTGTAATAATGGCAACTCCTCTAGGTTTTAAAATCCTTGATAATTCCATAAGTGCCATTTTATCATTTGGAACATGTTCAAGAACATGGTTAATTAATATCAAATCAAATGATGAATTATCAAAGCTTAATTGCTGTATGTCTTCATTTAGATAATCAACTTCAAGCATATTGTAATCTGTGGTAAAATATCTATGGTTAGTATACTTACGCAATTCATCTTCTAAAATTGGTTCAGGGGCAAAATGTAAAATTTTTAATTCTTTACTCGATTTAAGATAATCATGGTATAAAAAAAATAAACCTCTATGCCTTGAGCGACTATTACAGTTTTGGCATGCTGAATTCCATGATATACTTTGAGAATTACTAAGATGTTCGAATGACTTTGCAGAATATTTACATATTGGACAAAACAAATTTTTTGGTCTATTTATTAAATTGTATACATGAAAAATATTAACGGACTCAGTTTGTATATAATTCCATAATCCAGACCACTCGCCATTCAAAAAGAATACTATAATTTTTCTTATAAATCTATTAACAGTTGCTTTTTTCCTTTTTCTGGTTGTTTTAACACTCATTATAAAACTATAGATCTATAAAGCTCTTTCATTTTAAACCCTTGGCTATAAATATCATGTCTGTCTTTGACAAAATTAGATGCTAATTCTGTCATGGCTTTTTTAGCACTATGATCTTGGTTAATAACATTTTGCATTATTTCTGTTAATTGATCTATGTTTCTAGATTGAAATAAAAATCCATTTTTTTTATGTTCTATTACTTCATCCATTCCACCACAATCACTAGTGATTACAGGTAAACCAATTGCCATTGCTTCCAAAACAGAATTTGCTATTCCTTCTTCGACACTCGGTAATAAATAACAATTTGATTTTTCCATTAAAGAATAAACCTGTTCCTGTAAGGAACAATGAATAAAACTAACATATGAATTAAGTGAAAGATCATCCACCATATATAGTATTTCTTCGGAAGGATGACCATTTGCAATTATAGTATAATGAATTTTAAACCTTTTATCTATTAGATTACGAATTGCACGGATTGCATATTGATAACCTTTTTTCCAATGATGTCTTCCTACAGAGATATAATGAAATCCATTCTCTATTTCAAACTTTTTAATTTTATAAGAACCAAGTAATGACAAATTAATTCCAGAATAAATTACTTTTGTTTTACTTTTTATTTGACCATATTTCTCAGATTCTTTAGCAATCGCTTTTGATACTGCGTGAAAGTAATCTACCACTGGGAATAATTCTCGATAAGTATTTGCCAGTTCGTTATTTGCAATGGGGGAATAATTAATATGTGCACCCCTTAGGCTTAAAACTATCTTTATCCCATAAATTTCTTTTAGAAAAACCCAATTAGGCAGAGCTTTAGCCCATTGGATATGAAAAATATCTGGCAAATTATTAACTACAGGAAGAACCTTACCCCACCAAGTAAAAAAGCTAATTTTTTTTGTTTTTGAAAATTTGCGGTAAAATGAGAGTAGATTAAAAAATTTGAATGGCTGAATAATGAAATAACGTAACATATGAAAAAAAACAAAACAAATTCTTAATAATTTATTATTTGGAGTAGAAAAAATGCATACATTGCTACGCTTATATTTTTTCAATAAAATATTCCTACCAAACAAATATACACAGACATTTTGATGCGTAAGTCCATTAATTAAGTTCTCTATAAAAATAGGTCCAGGGATTGCACCTGTGTATATTGCTACATTTAGCTTTTTTTCCAAAATTTCTTACACCAAACTGATAATGTTAATAGCATACTAATTGGATGACTATATTTTATTGAGTCATCTTTTTTAAACTTATTATAATAATCTTTTACAATTTCACTAGAAATTAAATCATTTAATTCTGGGACTTCGAATAACCACTGTTTAAGATAATTTTCATTGGATTCACCTAAAAACTGTAGTTCCCAATTACGTTCAATTTTCGGATTTATTTTAAAAAATATTTCGTTTATAATTCTATTGGCATATCTGAAAATTCTCTTATAAAAATATAGACTATTAAAGTATTTATATTTATATAAGTCAAGATCATATTCTTGCCAAGGAATCTCTGCCAGTTTTGGCGCTCTACGTTTAATGTATTCAATTTGGATTTTTCTATTAGATAAATATTCTTCTGGTAGTGTACAAATAAATTCACACATTTCCTTACTATAATAGGGTATGTATATCTCTTTATAGTTTGAAAATATTTTTAAATTATTATTTGCCCAACGATGAGTCCATTGTAATGATTTAAATGCCCTGATCCTACTATTTGGATTTTTAATATCAATATCTAGAAGAATATTTTTGACAGTTTTATAAAAAATATCATAAAAATCACCAGTTAATTCCCAATACTTCCATAATTCTTCCGCTAATTCTATACCACCTGGCTTTGCAATCTTTTTTATTAGAAAATTTGTTTGTTCATCAATATCTGCCTCATTTTTAATACCAGGAGTATCAAATAATACATCACCCCATTGACCAGATATAATAATATCACCTAAGTCTGCAATTTCATTAATAAATGCCATTTGGCGTGGATGAGTAAACTCAACTTGACATCTATTAATATTTGATAATGAATCAATTTTATTCCATAAATATCCATGTGGAATAGTAAAAGATTTGAATTTCCAATTGAAATTATTTGCAATCTGTTGCGCGTATTTAATTTCAGGAACACCAGATTCAAACTCATATGAGTAGGTTTTAATTTCTTTTCGATTGCTTAAAGCGGCTGCCAATGTTCGTGAATCTAAGCCACCTGATAATGGGAGAATAATTTTTTTTCTTTTATTATTATTTTTAATTAATAATTCAAAAAGATCGGAAAATTCTTTTATGACATTTGAAAATGAAACTTTTCGTGGAGTATGATGCCAAACTATATCGGGACCAAATTTTGATTGTGGTTCTTTTGAATTTGAAAGAAAAGTGTTGTCATCAAAAAAAAATCCAGTCGCTAACCATACGGCAATAGATTGATAATCGACTTGACTATCAGGATCTAACATTTTTTATTTTTAAATATTGATTGATCTTAAAATCATAAATTTGAATTATACTAATAATCTTTATCATCACCTTATAAAAAAATTGATTTGCATAGGTTGTGAATAATAACAAAGGAAAATAAAAAAAAGATAATCCATATTTATTTAGGTACTTAATCTCAGAGTATAAATAATTCATCCGCATTATTATTGAATAATTATATTTCCGTGTTTGTTCTACTAAACCTTTAATACAATATAAATATATTATACTGAGATTTTTAGAGACCTTAAAAAGGTTGTTCTTAAAAATATAAGGTAAATAAAAGTGTTTATATTGATCATAAAAAATATTTATTAGTGGATTTTCTCTTTTATACCTAGCCATTGTAGAGTTATAATGCCTTTTTGATTCCGCTACAACTTTAGGTAGAAAATAGATGGAATGGTTTAAAGATAATTTAAATACAAAGGCGATATCCTCACCTATAAGCATATCATTTTCGAAGCCACCTACAGAATTAAAAGCATCTTTTTTGCACATAATTGTTGGTGGTCCAGCTCCAACGGCAAAATTTAAGATTGCAGAAGCTAGGCATGGTGGACTATTTAATCCTTCATTAAAAGTACTATAATCTGGTAAATATTTTTTTCCATAATCATAATGAGCTATTATTTTGCCAAAAACCATATCAATATTATTTTGTGAAAAGATAATTTTCGCTAAAGAACTTATTTTATCTGATGGATAGATATCATCTACATCAAAAAAAGTAATTATTTCACCTGTTGATCTATAAACACCTGTATTTCTTGCGGCTCCCGCACCTTGCTTATTCTCAAAATAAATTTTTACCCTAGAATCATTATTCTTCAAATTATTTATTAATTCTACCGATCGATCATCAGAATTATTATCAACGAAAATGATTTCAATATTGGGATAATCCTGTTTGAAAATATAATTATAAAGTTCGTCAATAAATTTTTCACCATTATAAACTGGTATTATTATTGAAACTAAAGGCAATGTATTTAGGTCAGTCACAATTATATACTAATCCAATTCCCATAGAATTCTGGTTAAAATTTTCTATGATCTCCTTATGCTCATAATCTGCTTTTATTTCTTGCCAAAATTTATATACTTCAATTTTATCTGAATCATCATGCCCTGTTATATTTGGTAATATATCATGAAAAGCAATTATACCACCATCACGCACAAACTCTCTGTAAATATTGAAATCTTTCTTTACACCTTCATATGAATGATCTCCATCAATAAATAGAAAGTCTATTTTTCTAGATCCTAAATAATTTTTAACCATACCTAATGTTTCTTTAGAATGACTATTATTTTGAATAAGGTGCATTTTAGTGTTTGAATCCATCCCAAAATACTTATAAAGCTTTTTTTTCTTCCTAGGATAACCTCCTCCGAACGGTCCCTCTGGTAGATCAATAGAAATAATTATTCCACCACAACACACTCTAGACCACATAAAGAGAGTACCTCCTTTTCTTGTACCAATTTCTAATATAACCTTAGGCTTAATTGATCTGATAGTATCTGTCAATTCTATAATCTCTTTCTTTCTTTGAGACATCGAAATTCTATCATAGTAACCATAGCCAACAAAATTTTTTGTAAAATTATAATATTCTTCTGATTTTTGAAGATGAAAAGCTTTCTTAAACTTTATTTTTGTTAAAAACCATGCTAATCCATCCAATATATCTCTTTTATTTATTTTATTTTGCGTAAAAGGATTTATTATTTGCTTTTTGAATTTTTGTTTAAACCTAGATATATCAGGATCTAAAAAAAATATACTAACACTTTGGAAAAGTCGAATAAAATATTTTTTATTTGAGAGTTCCAAATATCGTTGGGTAGCCAAAGCGTAATAGTAGTCTTCTTTGCTTAAAATATTTGAAAATTCCTTAAAAAATTCAACAATTAATTTTCTAGCTGCAGTTGACTTTAATTGTGTATTTGCAGTGAGAGATTTTCTATCTTGAGAGCGATCAAGACGTACTAAGGAATCAT
This sequence comes from uncultured bacterium, assembly GCA_964511215.1. GTDB lineage: Bacteria > Fidelibacterota > Marinisomatia > Marinisomatales > UBA1611 > CAZEER01. The sequence goes on from CAZEER010000005.1 coordinate 28,618, forward strand.
GAATCCCAGCAATATTTGTCACTAATGAAATTCTTAAAATATAGTCCCAGTCAACTGAAATGCTTGGATATCGGGTAGAGAAAGATAGCTTATAATTTTCATGAATGGATCTTCGAATCATCATGCAACTATTAACTACTTTTAATTGTTCTCTATAATTTAATTTGAAAAAACCAACACCCATTGGATATTGGTTCCCATTAACAAGAATTCCTGGGAACTTGGAAGTAATTATCCTTCCATCCCAATGATCTGCTATTCCAGATACAAGACCAATGTCTGGTTGCGATTCTAAATAATCATACTGCAATTTTAATCTATTTTTATAATAAAAATCATCCTGTTCAGCAATAGCAATATATTTTGAAGTATAACTTATATTATTTATTAATTTATTTAGCGTATACCCCAAGCCTCTATTATGTCTATTTATTAACAGTTTTATACGCTTATCTTGATATTTTTTTATTACACATTCTGAATCGTCAATAGATCCATCATCGCAAATAATTAATTCAAAATTATTAAAAGTTTGATCAATCAAACTATCTATAGTACTAGAGATAGTCTTACTCCCATTATAAACTGGTAGTACTATTGCAATATCCGGCTTAAACATTACCCTATTTATTCTAAAATTTCAGTGTAGATATCTTGATGTTTTTGGACTTCACAATCTAGATTGTAATTATTTTCTATATAATTTCTAAAATCTAAAGCTTGATTATGGTGTGTCTGATATTTAGACAGAATGTTTCTAAATTTTTCAATTAATGATAAAGTATCACCTGGCTGAAAGAGTGTGTTTTCAAAAGGTTTAAGTATATCCTTTACTCCAGGGATATTGCTTGCTATCACAGGTATTCCACAAGACATAGCTTCAATAAGAGATACGGGGCACCCTTCTTTTCGTCCTTTATTATGAGTTGGCAATACAAATATATCAGCAATAGACAAGTAATTTTGAACTTCGCTTACTTTACCAGTAAAATATATTTTTTTTGATGCTTGTAAATGATTTTTTTTCTTCATCAAATTTTTACCATACTGATTATTATTATCCCCTACAATAATAAGTTTCAAATGTGAATATTCCTGACACAAAATTTCAAAAGCATCAAGTAAAATTTCTACTCCTTTTACAGGAACTAGGTTTGCAACAACTAGTATAACCTTATTTTCTTTAGAAATATTATATTGCCCTAAAAGGTTTTTATCCTTTGGTCTAGGAGAGAAGTCAGTTGTATTAACCCCACGAGGAACAAGGGTAATCTTTTTCGAGTTAGAAAAAAACTTGCGAATCATTTCGTTATTTTGTACTAATATATGATTGGCTAATAAACTCCTCAATTTCCAACTATTTTTTGATTTACCTCCCCAACTCATATTCTTTTTTGTATATACCCATGGTACTCCTGCTATTCGTGAAGCTAGTGCTTCTGAGTAATCTGAGGAATAATGAAAAGAATGGATCAGATCAGGATTAATCATTTTAATCTTATTTGAGATTCTCCAGACTTCCATTATACCTTTAAAACGATTGCTCATTTGGGCCGTGAACTCAAAAATGTGGATTGGGATTTTACTTTGTTTAACTACATTGAAAAATGCGCCTTTATCATTAAAACAGGCAATATGGGGTTCAAAAATTTCTCTATCAAGATGTTTTACAATATTAAATAATGCCTTACCACTTCCAGCTGTATCAAAATTAGGAATAGTATATAATATTTTCCACCGTGCCATCTTATAACTATTTTTATTTATTCCAAACTGCCAAACTATAAAGTGAAAAAAGAGGCCATTTATAATCAGTCTGCCCTGAGACATGAATTTGCAAGATATTTTCCATTTGATCTATTTTAATTCCAAAGTCATCACAAAAGTTTTTATCTAATAATGTTTCATAAAAAGTTTTTTTATATGTCGTCTTTATCCACCTTGATAATGGAACTGTAAATCCTTTTTTAATTTTTCCTGATTTTAATCCCTGATACCTTTTTTTAAAAAGTTCATAAAGCAATTTTTTTCTACCATTTAAAGGCTCATGTACTTTTACACCTTGCTTAATTACATTTTCAATTACTGATTTTTTCAGGAATGGAACACGCACTTCTAAACCGTGAGCCATTGATGCACGATCAACTTTGGCGAGTGTTTTTTGCAACATACCATAAAATTCTGCTTTTCTAATATTGTACAAAAGTTCTTCCTTAGATTTTGGTAAATAATAATCATAATTTTCGTAACCATCAGGATAATTATATAATTGAAGATCAGGAATTAACCTATGTATCATCATATTAGAGAAACGGCTATTCAAACCCAAATGCGCTACCCCAGGGGTCTCTTGCAGTACACACTCATTAACATATTTTTCATTAAAAATTAATTTGTCAATGCCACGCACCAAATAACGCAAATAATAAGGGAAAGACCAAAGCCAATAATTTTTAGCAATTGAACGAAATCGTTCATATCCAAAAAATAATTCATCACCTCCATCTCCTGAAAGTGCTACAGTAATATGAGACTTTGCAAACTGACTTATTACCCAAGTGGGTAAAATAGAAAAATCACCTAGAGGCTCTCCTGCCGATTTAACACATTCCTCTAATATTTTTACTGAATTATCAGCAGTCATTTTTATAGTATGATGCTCTGTATTTAAAAAATTTGCAAATGTACTAGCAGCACTAGATTCATCATGTAACTCACTATCAGACCCAACTGTAAATGTTTTGAAAGCTTCTTTTGTCATTTCTTTTGAATAGCTGCTTATTAACGATGAATCAACTCCACCAGAAAGAAAGGAACCTAATGGAACATCAGACATTAATTGATCTTTGACTGATGATTTTATTTGTTCTTCAATATTGTTTGCAGGGTTGTTTTGATTTTCAACTTTTTGATTGAAGCGTGGGAACTCCCAATATATTCTCTTATCAATAATACCTTTAGCATTAATTGTTATAATTTCACCCGGGTTCACAGAAAATGTATTTTTAAATAGGCCAAATGGTGGTGAAATAAATTGCTGACTGAGATAAAGTTTTAAAACATTAAAATTTAAATTTTCATCCTTAAACTCAGGATGTCTAACTATCTGATTATACTGACTAGCGAAAACAAATGTTTTATGGTTCCATCCATAAAATAAAGGTTTTATCCCTGCAAAATCTCTTGTAAGAGTTAAGACCTGCTCCAAATTATCCCAAATAGCAATAGCAAACATACCATCAAAATGATCAATACTTTTTGAGATTCCCCAGGCATCAATACATGAAACAATAGTTGCGGTATCTCCATGACTTTTTATTTCAGCGCCTCCTCCAGACAATTTATTTCTTAAATACATATGATTATAAATTTCACCATTATATACCACTAAATAGCGTCTACTAGGGCTCCACATAGGCTGATGTGCGTTAGAACTTTGATCTAATATTGATAACCGATTAAAACCAAATCTTAATACATTTCCTAATTGCTCAATACTCGTATGATCAGGTCCACGATTATGAGACAAACTTAACAAACTTATAAAATCATCTGATTTCATAAGTTCGTTTTTAAATGTCACTTCACCTAAAAAACCACACATCTATTTAACAGATATTAATGAACATTTAAAAAAATTTTGAAGATTTAGGCCTAATTTTTTAATAAAGATTATGGTACCTATTTAAGATGATAATCTACTGATAATATAAACCTTTACAGTATTTTGATATTCTTTCCAAATTCTTGGAGGAGTATATCCCTCCAATGAAAAAAATTGATTATAACCAAAAGATTTTAAATTATTGCGTCCCTGTCTAGTGATAATATATATATTGTCTTTCCCAATTAATCTATTTTTAGTTTTCCCCATACTATGCCAATGCATTTGATTTTCATTTACATCATTCTTAACAATATAATATCTAACTGGTCCTGCCAAAGGAGTTGATGTTTCAATCATATCATTTGGATTAATAATGTTCTTTAGATCTTTAATAACCAATTCAGCCTGAGGAAATGTTTGATTTCTCCAATTATATATAATTCCTTTTTCATTAATGCATGTAACAGTGGAAAGTATGAATAAACTTAATGCAACTACATTAACTATTTTTTCAAGATCTAATTGGAATAGATTAGCAAATTTTTTACATAATAATAATATCCCAGATACAATATATAGTCCAATAATCGGATATATAAATAATAATGTTCTAGCAAATGGTAGCTTTTTCAAAAGAACCATAACAAAAATAATTAAAAAGAAAAATGAAAATAGTAATTTTCTATGTTTCTCATTACCTAGGTGAGCAATAATACCTATTATAAATATAAAAAAGATAATTACCTGAACAATATCAAAATATCCAGTATAAAAAAACTCCCATGCTGTTAATAAATAATTAATCAAATTATCTATAATATATTTGTATTCAAGTGATTTAATATATTCATTAGCAATAATTGGTGCCATACCTTTAGCTCTAAGTATAATTGGGCTGTAAAAAATAATTGATAGAAAAATGCATGCCAAACCCACAAATACTATTGTGAATAAATCTGTTAAATAATTTGCCCTATTAGTATTTAATAAATACCAAAATAATAGAAAAATGATTGGCATAACCATTGTGGGAACAGTCCATAAACCTAAAGAAGATATTATTACAAATAGAATCCAGAGTAATAAACTGTTTTTTTTATTCAAAGAATCAATAATACATAATAATAATAATGTAAAAAAAGTAATCATTGTATAGCCACGGGCATTAACAGAATAGCTAACTAATGGAATTGCATTAGCGCTAAAAGCAAAGAGTAGAATAGCTATATGTTTATCAAAAATTTTCCTAGAAAAAATATATATAAATACAATAGTCAAAATACCAAATAATAATGAAGGAATTCGGAACACCCATTCTTCATTACCAAATAATACATAGCATAACCTTGATAATATCGAATGAAATACATGATTATTGGTATTAAAATAATTAGAGATTGTATTTACCCATGAAATAGAAACAAAATGGTAAAATGTCTTTGCCTCGTCATGAAATATTGGACGATTTATATACATCAATCTTATGATAATACCAATGAATAGCACTCCTAAAACAATACTATTATGAGTTAATCTTCTAGCCGCAAAAAATAATCGAATCTCTTTACGAATTACCGATAAATACATTTCTGTCTCATCTATAATTCGTCTTATAATTTTAATACAGTATTCTTTTTTTTGATATATTAAGGAAATTGAAAAAAAAAGCAATATACTAAATAACAAACAAACAATTTTAAAAGATGTGTGATATTCATTTGTATAGAATTGGTAAGGATCATTAGGGCGGAAACTATTTATAAAGTCTAATACCGACTCGTATGGTACAAAAAGAATAGATATTGAAAAAATAATAAAAAAAGCTAGTATTAACAGTATTATACTATGAATAGTAACTATAGTTTTTATCCTAACCATCGGATTATAGTATTATGATGAAAATACAACAATGATAAAGCAAAATTAATCAATTAATATTTTGTGTGAAAAATTTTAAGAATTATTAAGATGAATTATTTGGTAGCAATAACATGACCATTTATAAATTTTCTAAAAATTGTAAGAAGAGATAAATATTTTTTTAAACTATAAGGGAAAATTGATAGAAATAATTCAACAATTATAGATAATTGAATTGGTAAATAAATTCGATGACCCTTTATTCCAGTTAAAAGTTTTATTCTTCTAAATCCTGCTTTATTTAATACCAAGTATAATTCAAGATTACTGTATTCTTTTAAATGAAAGCCCACCGCTTCATTATGAAAAAATTTTGATACATCATGAGGACCAAAAAACTTGTGTGGTGTCTGGAAAACATATATTCCTTTATTTTTTAAAAGGTTATAAACATTAGATAAATGAATATCGAGGTCTTCGGGGTGAAAATGCTCTAATAATTGATTGCTATATGCTATGTGAAAAAAATGATTTTTATTTGGCATAGATGTACTATCTGAGGCAATATAAATTTCAACATTTTTTGGGATAATCCATTCGTCAGAAATATTTTCATCTGAAACATCTATTCCCATTATATAATTAACATATGGTGATAAACTAATCGTAAGGCTAAAGTCGCCAGAACCAATTTCAATAAAATTGGTGTATTTTTTTAAAAATGGGCTAAGAAATTTTATCTGCCTTTGTGTTCTTTCATTTACATAATTTTTATTTCTTGTTTTTAACTTAATAGGATTGTCAGGAAGTTTTTTATAAAAATCATCATATAATATTTTATAAAGGCTTGCCCTTTCTGGATTTGGTGTGTTTTTTAATTTAGTAGCATATTTAATTTCTAATTTATATTGTTTTAAAATGCGACATTTCTCCGAATTAGTTAGATTCGCATATTCTTTTTTGAATTGCATTAATTAAGATTAATTACTTATTGGATAAAGTATGATTCAATTTCCAATCAATTACCTGTTTTAAACCATTTTCCAGACTAATACTAGTTTTAAATCCTAACTCATTTTTTGCTTTTTCAGTACTTCCTACCCGGTTCGTAACTAGAGTTTTATCTGAGTTTTTTTTAATAAAATCAATGGGAATATTTTTTTTCATTAATTTTTGTATTTTATTACAGATATCTAAAATTGATATTTTCTTCCCACTACTAATATTATAGGTCTCACATGATTTTGATGACTCCATTGCCATTAAAAGACTTCTGCAAGCATCTTTTACAAATACAAAATCAAAGGATTGACTTCCATCACCAAATATTTTTGGAGGAAGATTATTTTCCAAACAATCTATAATTTTCATAATAATTGCAACATATGCTCCACTATAATCCAATCGAGGACCGTATATATTCATAAAACGCAATGCCGCATAGTCTAGACCATATTTGTAATGAAATGCTTGTAAAAAGGATTCTCCAGCAAGTTTTGTAGCTGCATAAATATCTCTAAAATTAAATGGGTGATTTTCATCCATTGGAGTATATTTTGCATTACCATATACTGATGAGCTAGATGCATAAACAATTCTTTTTATATTATTTTTTATACAGGACTCAAGGAGGTTAAATGTGCCATTAACATTCACATTTAATGCAGACCGTGGGTATTTTTGACAGTGGGGTAATGATAATGAAGCTAAATGAAAAACAGCGTCAATATTATTTGTTGCTGATATAACTTCATCAATTGAAGTAATATCACCTTTTAATCCAAATAATTCGAACCGATCATCATTTAAAGCATTTTTCAGATTATGACTGCCTCCTCTTATAAAATTATCCAGAACTATAACTTTTCTAACATCTTCTTCAAGCAACATATCGACCAAATGTGAACCTATGAAACCTGCTCCACCAGTAACTAAAAAGACTTTACCTTTCAATCTCATAAACCAAAGAAAGATTTTATTTTTTTTGATACAAAATAAATCTGATCTTTATCTAAATGTTCCGCAATAGGAATAGTTATCATAGTATCAGCATCTAACTCAGTATTAGGAAAATCCCCAATTTTATATCCTAGACCCTGGTAACACTTTTGAAGGTGTATAGGTATAGGGTAGTGTACTTTAGTTTCAATACCGTTAGAATTTAAATAATCCATTAATTTTTCACGCTGTTTTGTGCGTATCACAAAAAAATTATGAACGTTTTTATATCCTTTAACTTTTGGAGGTAATTTAATTTCTGAAATTCCAATTAACTCGCTATAATAAATTGCTGCATTAGTTAATCTTCGATGTAAGGATTCTTGAATGACATCTAACTTCTTATACATTATTGCTGCATATATATTATCTAGTCTGGAATTAAGACCGATCAAAACAGTTGATTCTCGGTCTTCCAAACCAAAATTCCTATGTAGATTACATTGATTATATAAATCTTCATTATTGGTAGTGATTACTCCAGAATCTCCTAAGCTAGCAAGAATTTTTGCTGGATGTAAACTAAAACAATTTATATCTCCCATACTACCTGTTAAGTGCTCTCCTACTTTAGCACCGTGACTTTGTGCACAATCTTCAATAATAAAAATTTTTTCACCAATAATTTCTCTTAACTTAAAAATATCAACAGGAAAGCCAAAAAGATGGACTGGGATAATTGCTTTTGTATTTTGATTTATAACAAATTTTATTTTTTCTAGATCCATATTCATTGTTATACTATCCACATCAACAAAAACTGGTTTAGCTCCAACTAAAGAAATTGCCTGAGCAGTTGCAATATAACTATTTGGTACAGTAACAACCTCATCGCCAGGCCCAATACCCAATGATTTAAGAGCTATTATTAATGCATCTGTGCCCGAATTAACGCCTACAGTAAAGCGACAATTAATGAGTCTGGAAAACTTTTCTTCAAAAAGTTTCACATCTGGTCCTAATATAAATGTTGATGATTCAATATGCTGTTCAACTACAGATAGAATATGATCCTTAATTTGTATATTATTATACTTTAAATCAAAAAGTGGAATACTAAAGTTCATTTTTTCAATTATATATCCAATCTTAAAATGTAATTATTAGATAATATTATAGGTAACCTTTACCTGAATCATTTAATTTATTTAGGTTAAGAAATTCATCTATAAGATCTTCGCTCAAAAGATTATTAACCATTAAATCACCAGTTTGGTGGAAAAAATATTCCCAAGGCTTTTTATCTAGTTTATATCCTCTATCAATTAAATCATAATAAATCTTTGTTCCATAGTATGGTGCCATTATAGAAAGAGAATAATAATCAGCATCAATCTCTTTCGCAAAATCTATAGTTTCTTTTAAATCTTCATCAGTCTCACCAGGGAACCCAGCCATAAAATATGCAGTGACAGGGACTCCAGCTTCCTTCAACATTTTTATACCACGCCTCATGTCATCCTTAGTCTCATCTTTTTGAATTTCTTTCAGAATTCTATCACTGCCAGTCTCAAAACCTAATTTTACTCTTTTACAACCAGCTTTTGACATTAAATCACAAATTTCTTCATCAAAATGATCTGTTCTTGCTTCACATTTCCAATCCATATCTAATTTCTGATCTATCATTAACCTCAAAATATTTTTCACTCTTTGTTTTTTTATTGTAAAAACATCATCAACAAAATATACTATTGTATTATCCTTTATTTTCAAGGCCTCTTTAGTTAGAGTATTAGCAGAGGCACTGAAATCATACCCTTTTTTTGTGTCCCAATGATGTTTTTTAATAAATTTCATTTCTGATATCACTGATTCCGGCGAACGGTATTGAGTCTTGTCTCTTTTCCATGAAAAAGGTGAAGCACAATAATTACATCTATATGGGCATCCTCTGATACTACATATATAGGATACATCAACAAATTTTTTTTCATCATTCTCTATCCCATATATTTTATTTCTTTCAGGAAATGGCAGATTATCAATTGATTTGATTACATTAGCATCTCCATTATCACAAAAGCCTACTCCTTCTCTAGAAACAACACCTGATATTGTTTTTGGATCTTTACCATTTACCAAAGCAAGCATTGCTTCTTCGCCTTCTCTTCTCACAGAATAGTCAATACATTGTAATTTTTCTAATACCAGCCCATCTAAAGTAGCATGTGTACCACCAATCACTTGCTTAATTCTTGGATTCATTTTTTCTACTTTTCTAGAAATTATATCAATAGCAGATATATTAGCTGTATATGATGTGTAGCCAACCCACTGGGGATTAAAATCAATAATCTTTTGAGCTACTTCATTCCAAATTGGATCATTTTCATTTTTAAAATAATCAGTATAATTCACAAAACTATCAAATATCTCACGTAATTCAGCATACTCTCTTTGGTTCACATAATCCGCATTATAAATCCATGCATCATGTCCATTTTGATTTAAATAGGATGCTATATATGCTATTCCTAGGCTATTTGCATTATAATGAGATCCCAGCAAACGATAAAATGGAGGATTGATCAATAAAATTCTTTTACTCATGATGGTTGTTTCGAATGCAATAAATAGATAGCTCTGAAGTTATCGATACTCTGTGCTTCATATTTAGCTTTACTCAAAGTTTCTAAATCAGAGTATGCACATAATTTCACTGCATTATCAGTATGATTGAATTCAGTTAAATTATCTATTTTAAAAGTTAAAGGATTAAGAAAATTATAATATTTTAGAATATAGTATAAATTTTTTCCCTGATGACTACCAAAAGTATATATCAATAATTTTTCATTATTCTCAGTGCCAATCATATAATTTTTCACAGAATTTCCAATTGTACGATAATCACTAAAAAACAATCTGGTTTTACTAGCTAATATTTCATATCTCAATCCATATGATAATTTCCCAAAACACAACAACAACAATACATAAAAAACAAATTTTCTTTTAATATTTTTTAAGTTTTTAATATAAATCCAAAAAGCACATAATAAAAAAAGGATACCAAAACCACTAACTCTATAAATATTACCCCAATCTGTACTGTAAATACTTGTATATCCTAAATAAACACTAGCTAATGAAAGAAAAAAGAAATAGGACAATCCAATTGTTAAAAAAAAGTCCCCCATTATATTTTTTCTAGATATTTTATTAACATGTATAGAATTATAAAAAAAATTTATCAAACAAAACACTACGCAAGATAACCCAATAACTAATTTTATTTCTGGATATTTATTTAAATGAAGATTGTATGGAATAACTATTTCAACAAGATTTTTTATATGTTTGATAATTTGGTCATAAAATATCATAGGTGCTTTTATCGATAGTATGTTTTCCAGACTACTGTTATTATCAACTGAAATCATTGATTTTAATATTCCAGGAAATAATAGCAATAAAGACAAAAGACTAAACTTTAAAGTTTTATAAATTTTCTGTTGAAAAATAAATACTAAAACACCTAGAATAATAAAAATTGAAGCATTTCTCAATAATATTGTTATCCAAGAGAGCAAAACTAATATGATAAAATGAGTCATATTTTCTTTTTCTTTAATTATAATTACATCCCAAACGTATAATAAAAAGTATAATACAGCTGCTAAAGAAATAATCTCTGCTGAGACCTGATTCATTGCTTTAATGAGTACGAGGGACAACATCGCATTTAGTGAAATAAAAAAAGCATAATTATTAGGCAAAACTTTTTTTAATAACTTTAATAAAATAATAAAACAAAATGCACAAAAAACTGGCTGTAAATAGAAAAGAACTAGTAATGGATCAGCACCGATTAATCTAATAAAAGTTCCAATTAAAGCTATACCAATTGGATGTCCCCCAACACCAGAGAAATCAAAACTATTAATAATACCATCTACTGCTAAAAGTTGCATATAGATGTCGTTATTAGCAGTAATGCGAGATATAAAATATCCCAATGAAATCAGAATTGCACTACCCATTATATAAAATGAATTGTGAAAAAAAAATAATGACCTTTCTATTAATATTGATTTCATAATATTATCTTGCAATTCTTAAACCATAATTCAATCTTTCTTCATTAATTGAGATATTGAGATAAATTAATGATAGATTATAACTTGTAAACTCCAAGAATTTTCATATCCCCAGACATAACTGAAAAAATTTCCTTTTCATAAGGATTTAACCCATTTTTTGCTCTAATATAACCTATTAAATTATTTCTAAAGTTAGTTATAAAATAATCCGGTTTATTTTTCCATTCAGGCATAAAATTAAAAACCAATCGTTCTTTTTCTTTTGGGGAAAAAATATGCCTATTTAGTGTTCCTGGGTTATTTTCAACAGATAAAAATATTTTATCAGATGCATCAGTTTTTAAAATATATTCTAACCCTAGCTTATAAGAGGGACCATAATAATCACCTTCAAAACTTAACATTGGATCTTTCCCAGCTAGCGCATTGAAATATACTTGCTGATATGGATGCATTTGAATAATTGTAAATATTGGATTAACAAAAAAGAAAAAAATAAAAATTGCAGTTACAATTTGATTTGATCTAGAACTGAAATAATTATAAAAGCCAAAAACACCATAGCTTATGAGAATACTGATAAAAACATATGTGAAATAAAAATGTCGCCAACCATCATATAGAGTTGATTTAAATAAAATACTAGCTATAACAGGAACTACTATTCCAAAAAAAGAAAATAAAAAGATAGGATTTTGTCTATTCTTTATTTTTTTAATAAGTAATAAAACCCCTATTATAAAAAAAACAATATATAAAATCGGAGTAGTCATAAAAAAGAATACAACTATATAATACCAAGGCAGGTTGGGTGCTGGTGTATTTTTTCCAAAGAAAAAAACATTATTCAACCATGGAAAATTTTTGGCTATTTCAAAGGTTTCAATGAATTTATCTATTGGACTAAACCAATAATATGGAGTTACAATATACATTATAAAAAAGGATGCTAAGATAATAGAAAAACTAATTAAGAAAAGGTATGAAATTTTGCCATTTTGACTGATTTTGTCAGGTAGTTCTATAAATAAATAAAATAAGGCAAGTAAAAATGGTAAATAAATACCAACGATACGACAAGACATTGCAAGCCCAAGCATTATAGATGAATAAAAAAGCCATCTAATGTTTCTTGTGTTAAAATATTTTATTATAGGAAATAAACTAATTACGACCAAGGATAAAAAAATAATATCTTTGGGGTTAAAAAAGCTATGTGCAAAAATCCTTGGGTGTGCTGCATAAATAAATGTAGAAAAAATTGCTTTTTTAAATGATCCAAAGATCTCATTTGAAATTAAAAAAAAAGTTAATATTCCCAAAAAGTGAAATGTAAAAATTAATTTGTGCCTAAAAAGAAATACATCTTTAGTGTTCTCTGATCCTATAATTAATTCACCTAATAATGCTGGAAATTCAAAAATCATTCCGTATGGGCCAGTCCATGCATGGAGATTTTTTTCTACAGATGGAATTTTTTCTAGAATTTTATGATCAATCCCAAAATTTTGAACAAATTCTTTGGCATGTGATTTCGCGCCAATCCTACGTACATTTTCGTCCCAACTGATACCATAATCTTCAGATATTTGAAGACCAAAATAGTAAATTGTCAATATAATAAATATATTTATATAAGTACTTAACTTAAAATAGTTAATGTAATTATTAAATTTTATGATCGAATTCAATATTAGCTATAATCTCTAATTTCTTGAAATTCTATTGGTAGTGTTGATATAACCGTTGTTTGTTTACCAGTTTTGATTAATGGTATTGATTTAGAAAATTCAATATTTATTTCAGTTTTTTTACCTAAAGTCTCTGATATATTAGAAATAATTTCATCAAATAATTTCTTTTCAAACCTTAAAGCTTTAACAATCTTAATAGTTATTGCACCTTCCTCCGTTTGTAAAACCTGATACTGCCTGACTATATATTCATAATCTTTAAACAAATGAGAAAAATAAGTTCCAGGGAGATACTTTCCATTTGCACCAATAATAATAGATTGTACTCTTCCCTGAATATCTCCAACTAAAGGTAATCCACGACCACAATCGCAATTTTTCTCGCCTAATGAAGTAGCAAGGTCGCCTATCCTATACCTGATTAATGGCATGCAATAATTATTTAGATCCGTAATAACAACCTCACCTAATTCACCCTCAGATGCAATTTTCCCATCTTTTAATATTTCAACAATGTAATTTTCAGCTACTACATGGTGACCCATATGTTGGTCGCATTCAAATGCAATTCCAGAAAACTCACGGCTACCATATTTATCAAAAACTTTACAATCTAAATTATTTTCAATTTCTTTACGAGAATGATCAGGTAACATTTGTGCTGAAGAGATCACAGATATGATTTTCTTGGAAAATCTAGTATTTGAAGAAACAAATTTTGCACACAAATTCAGAGCTTCAGCGTAACCATCTATAAGAACCGGTTTATACTTACTTAGTTTTTTTATCATTTTTTCTATATTTTTCTGTTTTATCTCAAATACAGGAATAAATTTTCTTCTTGTTAGCAAAGCATCAATATATTCTTTTATAATCTGCAAATGATTTAAACCTAAGGTTTGGTGCCACAGTCTAGCTTGTTTATCTCCAAATTTGTATTTTGTCATTTCCATCCCTCTTAAAGTAGCTGCCCAACGAAATTCTAATTGATGTTTATCTACATAATAAGTAAAAGGCTGCCCTGTTGATCCACTTGTAGTAATCTTTTGTATTTTTCTTTTATCATGGTTATCAGACATTAAATCAAAATATATATTCTTTTTAACATCATCTTTGCTCAATAGGGGGATTTTTCCTAAGTCTTTGATTGATTTAATATCCTCAGGAACCAGATCTAATTCCTTCATCTTTTCCCTATAATAGGGGACATGCTTATATACATGCTCTATTAATAGATGTAATTTTCTTTTTTGAAGTTCTTTAATCTGATCTGCTGAAAGCCATTGAGATTGATTGAATTCATTATAATATGTAAAAACAGATCGACCAATCATCCAATGATGGATAGGCATTAACAAAATATAGCACCTAAACCATAGTTTCCTAATCCCTTTCATTTTATAATGCTTTTTCATACTGACTGGGTATGTATTCATTAATTGACTTAATACAGTCTGCTTCCTTTTGGATATTTTGTACTCAACAAATCCTAAAATCAAATCATATAGAACATGTATAATCATTTTTAATGGAAAATAAGGAATAAATGAATGACCCAAATGTCTGGAAAGGAATAATGTCTCTACTTCTCGTATTCTATATCCTTTCATATGTGCTGCGACCATAATTAATGATTGAAAATATTTATATTTGAATCGATGGTTCATAATATCTTCAAATATTGTTTTGCTACAAATAATAAATCCAGATTTATTATCTTTTAAATTCATTTTAAATAAAGTATTTAATAAAAAGTTTAAAAATACAGAAAGATTTTTCCTTGAATCCTTTATCCTGCCAATGCTACTTCTGTATCCTTGTACAATATCCGCATTAGAATATTGCAACTCTCGATACAATCTGCCTACATCTTCTGGTTGATATTGTAAATCAGAATCAATAATACAAATATATTCTCCACTACATGCCTCTAAGCCACTCTTCCAAGCTGCTTCAATTCCTTTATTTTCTTTATGGTCAATACCTACTATATAATCAGAGTAATGGGTGAACATACTTTCAATAACACTTTTTGTCATATCTTTACTACCATCATTTATCAAAATGATTTCTGCATTAATACTCATCTTTTTAAATGTAGTTACTAACCTAGTGACTAGCTCTGGTATATTATGTTCTTCATTATAACATGGTGCTATTATTGATAAATCTTTATTCATTTTTTAACCAATCATATGTTCTTCTTAAACCTTCATCTATATTAATTTTAGGCTGATAGTTTAATATCTCTTTGGCTTTTTTAATCTCACAAACACGAACTGTTCCAGCAGTTTCGTCCTCTTCACGATATAAAGTATCCCCATTAAAGTTTGCAATTTTTTTCATCATTTGAATCAAATCTTTTATGGTAATAGGTATGCCTGATCCTAGGTTGATTATATGATTATTATCCTCAATTACCATTGCGGAAATAGTACCTTGTACTATATCATCTACATAAGAATAATCAAGAGTTTGCAAACCATCACCATTTATTATTGGTGGTTTACTTGCAAGCATCCTTTCAAAGTTTTTTATTATAACTGATTTATAGCCTGAACCAGCGAATTGATTTGGGCCATAAACAAAAAAATATCTCAAAATATTAAAGTTAAAAGCTTTATGATGGTATTGCTTGATAATTTGTTCACCTGCCAATTTGGAAATACCATAAATTGTATGGGGATCTGGTGTCAATTTTTCCCCTAATTTTAATGTTTTAATTTTCCCATAAGCATATAGACTACTTGAAAAAACAATTTTTTTCACTCCCACCCTCAAACACGACTCTGCTATTTTAATTGTACCACTAATATTTGAATCTATAATTGAGAGCGGATTATTCTTAGATTGATTATATTTTTCGGCTGCTAAATGAAATAAATAATCTGCACCATCTATAGCAATCGCTATATCATCTATATTCGCGATATTTAAAGATATATCATTTAAAAAAATCCTTTCATCGTCCAGATTTATATTATTTTTATTACCATAACTACAATCATCAATAATAATAATTTTTGAGACGCCAATATTTAATAATTCCTTTAACAAAAATGATCCTATAAAACCACATCCTCCTGTAACCGCAACAACTTTATTCTCAAGAATATTCATTAATTATATATCACTTATTATTGGACGGAAAATTTATTTATTTCTTTCTTGTAAATATCATATTGTTTTTTTGCTAAAATAGATATTGAAAGGTTCTTTCTTGCGTATTCTCTCGCATTAGCTCCAATATTTTTTCTTTTAGATTTTTTCATCAATAACATCTTCATAATTGCCTTAACAAATTTATCTTCATCACCATAAGGTACTAACATTCCTGTCTCTCCATCATTAATCATCTCCGGAATACCTCCAACATTGGTACTTATTATAGGCAGTCCTGCACCCATGGCTTCTTTTATTGTCAATGGAGATCCTTCAGACATTGAAGATTGAATATAAATATCAAGACTAAATAAAAATTGTGGAATTTTTTCACGTTCAATATTACCCATTAATTTCACATATTTATCTAATCCTAATTCTTTTACTAATTTTTTTAGCGGCCTATATAATGGACCATTTCCTGCAATTGAGAGATAAACATCTTTACCAAATTTTTTTCTAACTTTTTTAAATACTCGTATTAGCAAGGAAAAATCTTTTTCTCCAACTAATCTACCTATACTTCCTATATGTACGACTGAAGAATCCCTATTATGAATTAGTTCAGTTGAGTGAAATAAATTATCGATATTGATGGTTTGAGGGAGGATGGGTATTTGATCCCATTTTGAACCAAGTTTTTTTTTATATATATCTAAATTTTTATTAAGTGTTTTCTTTGAATCAGTTATAATAATTAGGTTATTTTTTAAAAAATATTCGAATGAAATATTAAAAATTTTTCTATTAATATATTTAAATTGGTTTTCATTACCGAGATACCAAACTAGAGGTTTTCTCAATAATCTACATACTAACATTTGTATATTAAAATAGCTAGGTTCTTCGCAGATAATGATATCAGGTTTTAAAATTTTTATAGCATTAAATAATTTGTAGGCAAATAAATTTTTGAGAACTTGCCTTATTTTCTTCCAAAATAGATATGGTCTTAAACCATTATCTTGAGGCATAATAGTGCATGAATAGCAGTCAACTCCATTTCTAATAAATTCATGCTTATGCTCTCCTTCAGCATTATACAAACATAATAATTTCCTTTTGATTCCATATTGCCTATCATACTTACATAAATCAAGTAAATAGGCTTGCACCCCGCCAGCACCGGGAGAACCAATTATATGCAATATATTCATAAGAAAAAATAATTATAAAAAACGTCCAACTCTTCTTAAAAAATAGCGAATTATTGACATCTTCTCTTCTAAAAAGATTGTATTAAAAATAGGTGTGGTCTCCCCAAATTTAATTGCTTTCCTTGCAAATTTTGCAGCCCTTTTTCTATTACCATTTGATTTATAATGCTTAGCCATTTGTTTATTTACAAAAAATCTCGCCATGTTTTTTCTTTTTTGGGATGCAAAATACTTTGGATGTCTTGCAATAATTTTTTCTACAATTTTTGGTCGAAGAGATAAATATTTATTTCCAACACTATTAACATTTTTTCTTCTTTTATATATAACATTATCTGTATAGACACCAATAATATTCTTCTCATAGACACTTAACCAGAAATCCCAGTCTGCGTTAATAAAGAATTCATTGCTAAACCCACCCAAGTCATTAAATAGTGAAATTTTAATGGGAGATGCACCATTAAAAAGAGGCCTTGTAGAAAGTTTATTATGATCTTTTAGTGGTTTAATAATTGCAGAGTGATTATTGGAAAAATGTTCAGAATCTCCATAAATAAATTCTGCTTCTGGAAATTTTTCAATAGCCAAGGATATATTTTTTAATGCATTAGGTGGTAAAATATCATCACCATCAAGCTGGCAATACCATTCTGTTTTTGATAATTCTATCGCTTTTCCCCGTGTTATATATGGCCCAGAATTTTCTTTAAACATGTATTTTTCAAACTTCGAATGGTAAAAGTCTCTAAATATCCTTTTTGTTTTCCTATTTGCACCACCATCTAACACTATAATTCCTAACCAATCATCATGTTTTTGATCTAAAACAGATTGGATAGCTTGTTTAAGGTACTTCCCACTTTTATAAGCAGTTATACCTACAGTTATTTTTGGATGTTTTTTCTTTTTTATAATTAATTACTTTTAATGAGTCTTTTTCTAATTAAAGGTTATTTGGTTCCCTTAGCATAAATAGATTCGAAATCACGATCTATCTTATCGATATCTTTATCAAATTTTCTTAAGGAAACATTTTTAAATCCTTTTTCCCTTAGAATATGTAATAAATTTTCTTCATCAAACATATATTTAT
This sequence comes from uncultured bacterium, assembly GCA_964511215.1. Taxonomy (GTDB): domain Bacteria; phylum Fidelibacterota; class Marinisomatia; order Marinisomatales; family UBA1611; genus CAZEER01. The sequence continues at coordinate 47,238 of CAZEER010000005.1, forward strand.
GCTCACCATCCATATATGCTATATAATTGACTGAATCAATTCCTGTAGTTTTATTAAATGATTCATCCCATCTATAATAATTATTCATATTTCTGTTTTTTAAATATCCTTCAATATAAATTCTTGCATTTGGAACACAAATCGAGAATTGGGCACCTAATTTTAATACCCTTTTGCATTCATCGAGTAGTGATTGACCTTCATCATAACTTAAATGCTCAAAAAAATGAGAAGAATAAATCATTGATATACTACTATCAGGGAAAGGAATTCCTTGACGCAAATCACAATAAATATCACATTCGTTGTTCTTATCTAAATTTATCCAATTTTTGGCACCTCTTTTTTCACCACCTCCTAATTCTATGAATATTTCATTTTTCTCTTTAATTATTTTATTTATCATTTTTTTTGATTGATGTTTTCTGTAAAAATAAAAAATATATGACACATATTTTTTATAAAAGTGAAAAATGAAACGCTTTAGCCTATGTTTTGATAAAGGAGATGAACAAAAAGACTGAAACTTTTCAAAGGGATTATATTTCATCAATTAATTTTGTATTTATAATAATCTAAAAAAATTATTATTGATCGTTAAAATTTTCTAAGAAGTTTATTTATTAAAAAATCTATATAATTTTTTAAAAATGATTAGAAAAAAGGAAAACTCATAAAAAATAGTTGGAAGTTTTCCAAGGTTTCTATTAAAAAAATCTTTTGAATTTTTCTTTTTTATTTCACCATTTTCCATCTGGTAGTTTGCGTCTAAAATATTAAGGGTCTTGTTTTTTGTTATATTAACATTTGCTTTTGCACCATCACTTAGAAATGTATCAGATTGTGTTTTATAATTCTTAAACTTATAACTGTGGTTTTGGTGCATTACTTGCAGATCATAGGTTATGTCAATTACTGGTATCATCATCCTACGAGCCTTCCATAATAACCAATTATCCCAACCTATTCTACCTATAACAAGCTGTGGTAATTTTTTAAAGGTCCTCTTTTTAAAAATAAAATAATCAATTCCAGTACATGCATGCTGTATTGAATTTTGATTTGCAAAAAACCAAAATTCTCTTAGCTCACTCTGATTGTTAAAATCAATTATTTTATCAACATCAAGATCCCATCTATGTCCAATTGCTAAAAAATTTTTTTCTAATCTATTCAAAACCTTAATAACTTGTAAAAAGTTTTGTGGTAATAAAATATCTGAATTCAAATAGCACAGCATTTGGTTTTTTGAATATTTTTCTGCAGTTTCAAATAACCCAGGTATTGTTGGGGTATTTCTACTTGTTGTAGGGATTTTACCCAGAAATTTTGCACCAATGGATTTTGCAGCTTCCTCAGCTCCTTCAGATGAACCCATTATTAAAATTTCCATCTTATCAGATAAAGATCTCCAATTAGAAAAAGCATTTTTTTGAATTGTTGAAAATTCTTCTTTGAAATCTTTAGGTGTAGAAAATAGTGTAATCAATTATTTAATATTTTTAAAAACGAACAAAAATGATTTTTTAAAATTAAAAGTGATAATGAATTCAATCATGTCAACAAAAAATATGAAATATTTTTTATTATCAAGGTTGTTTCTTGACAATTTTATAAAATAATCCTTTAGCCATGAAAATATTCTATTATTTATAATCTTCTGGCTTTTTCTATCAATTTTTTCTAATAGGTGTTTATTTTTTTTATAAATTTTTAATTGTTCACGATAATGTAATTCAACAGTTGAATTTTGTGCCAAACCATTATTTAACTTTCTGTATACAGAATTGATTTCTGAACAGTATCCATATTTAAATTCTTTAGACATCCTAATTCTAAAATCCCAATCCTCCCAAATTTTAATTTTCTCATCATATAACCCAATCTTTATGGCATAAGACTTATAAAACATTTCATTATGAAAATTTTTTCCTGATGAAACATTAAAAGATCGAAGAAAATTTTCTATAAAAATTTGTCCTTCGGCAGGTGTGTCAGTAGTTTTTGAAAATATCCCCTGATCATTTCCATTCTCATCAATAAACTTGTGGTTTGAATAAACACATCCATATTCTTTATGTTTAATTTTTTTTAATTCAGTTTCAATTTTCCGTGGAAAATAGTAGTCATCTGCATCAAGAAAAGTTATTATATCTTCACCACAATTTTTTATAGCTGTATTTCTCGCTTTGCTAATACCATAGTTATTCTCATGATAAATAGTTTTTATTTTTCTTGGATATCTGCTTTGATAACCTTTTATTATTTCTCTTGAATTATCATTTGATGCATCATCAACAATAATGATTTCTGCGGGCTGAATTGTTTGAGAAAGCACACTTTCTATGGATTCTGCAATATATCTTGATTTATTATAAGATGTGATATAGACGCTTACCAAATACTTTAGACCTTTTTTACTTTATATACAAATAAGTTCTTATAGCGATCTTTTACCTTATCAATAATAACCTTTTTATCATGCACTACAATTTTATATCCTATTTTCGCTAATTCTACAGCTAATTGAAGCTTCTGAGATTCTTCAATAATATTGGTTCCAGGTTTGTAAGTTATATCTGAAAACTTTATGATTTTTGATTTATCATTGTTCCGTATAAAATCCTTAATTTGATTCTGCAAATGTTCTTTATTTGATCGTCCAGTTGCTTTACTCATGATTGCATTAATACCAATATCGTCTGCAAAATTATAAAATGCTCTATTATCTCTTGGAAAGCAAGGTCCTCCAAAACCATATCCATATTTCAAATACTTTTTCCCTATTCGAGAATCAGAACCAATTGCATTCAATATAATATTAGGATCACAATTAGCTTGTTTGGCAATATCTCCAACCATATTTGCATAAGCAATTTTTGTTGTCAAAAAACAGTTTAAAGCTATTTTAGTGATTTCTGCTTCTTTTCTTTTCATACGGTGAATCGTCGGGTTATTATTTAAAAAGGATGAATATATTGATTCAACTAAATCACCAGCTTTTCGATTACTTTCACCGATTAGTAGTAAATCAGGATTACTCATATCATTCATAATTGATCCCTGTGCAATAAATTCAGGATTATAAGACACTGTGTACCCATAAGGTTTCAATTTTTTCTGTAAACTGTCACAATACCCTGGCATTGTAGTACAACCTATTATTAAATGTTTAGTACCTATTCCATCATTTAGATCTATTAGTTGTTCTGATACCTTATCAATTTGGGAATGGTCATATTTTCCATTTTTCAAAGATGGAGTTGACACAAAGAGAAATAATATATCTGAATGCCGAATCCCTTTCTTCATTTCAGTCGTTCCAGCAAATTGAGTTGAATTCTTTAAATAACTGGTTACCTTTGGTTCATCAGAATTATATTTTTTATTATTTAAACTTTCTACATAACCTTGATCAATATCAACACCAATTACATTATATCCATTTTTTTCTAAAGTAAGTGCAAAACATAAACCTAGTTTTCCGACACCAATAACAGTAATATTCTTCATCTAACTCCTTTTTTTGGTTTATATCTAATCAAACATTTAAATGAAAATTTTAAATGATCAAAAAATGATCGATCTGAGTGTCTCATTATTGGAGATTTATAATATTGATACAATAGCATTAATGAATAAACGGAAGGATTATCAATGATATTTAACCAATATCCAGATATTTTATCATAAAATTCAGGTTCAGGATAAAATTTCTTTTTTTTATTTGCATTAAATAGGATATCAAGCCATCCTAACATATTAAGATTCAATTTATAATCTTCATGCATAATCTTTTTTTTTAAATTCATATGGTTTTCAAGAATATAGTTTGATGGTTGTAATCCTAAAATTAAAAGTTGTTTTAAAATAATCTTTTTTGAATTTTTTTTTATTAATCCAGTATTATTTGTTAGGTTTTTATCATGTTTTCTGTATTTACCAACTATTTCTGGCAGATTTATTATTTTCATTTTAGTTGAAATATCTGTAATTAATTGAAAGTCTTCACTACACTCAACACTTCCGTCCCAGCCAAACTCATCTATCATTGATTTTCTATACATAACGCATGAATGAATAAAACAATTTTTAAAAAGTAGCATCACCATAGTTTCTTCTGATGATAAAGCTAAACCCATCATTTTTTCTCTTGATTTTCCATCTTTATTAATTTTTTCAGCTATACCACCTACAAGACCATATTGAGTGTTTTTTTCAAGAAATTGTTGTTGAATTTCTAAACGATTTGGCATTGAAATATCATCCGCATCTAAAATCGCAATATATTTCCCAGACGAGTTATTTAATGCTGTTATTCTTGATTCCAAGGAACCACGGTTCCGATCATGCTTTATTATTTTTATTCTACTGTCATGAAATGATTCTACTATCTTTAATGTGTCATCAGTTGAAGCATCATCAACTATTATTAATTCAAAATTATCATAAGTTTGATCTAATATACTCTGCAAAGCTTCTGCTATAAATGGAGCTCCATTAAATACAACCATATTTACAGAAACAAGATTATTTTGCATTTACTAAAATAGTTTTATAGAACCGAATCAAAAAACAAGATATTTTTTACAATTAGGCACCTAATAATCAAGATCATTTAATGAAATAAATTTTGAACCTTTCTTAATCAGCATTTCATTATTTTCCACTATCGAATTATAAAAATTCCATGCTAGTACTATTATTATATCAGGAGGATTTTTTAAGGCTACAGTTTTACTCGTAATAAGAATATCCGTACCAGGTAAATAGTGTCCATGCTTTAATTCATTATCTTCAATAATGTAATCGATATCTCGAACTGTGATATTATAGTAGTTTAATAGTGTAGTTGCTTTTGCTGGTGAACCATAGCCTACTATCGATTGATTTTGCTTTTTTAAACTTTTTAAATTACTTAGTATTTTATGTTTTTTGGTTTCGACTCTTAGCCCAAATTCCTTATAGAATTCATAATTATCTAAACCATGTGTTTTTTCATTTGCAATAAATTCAGAAACACTAGAGTCTATTTCAAACATCTTTTGTTTACTTATATATACTCTAAGTGAACCACCATGAGTAGGAATGTGCTCAACCTTAAATATTTGGAAATCAAGTTTGACAAAAAAATTATTCAGCGAAGTAACTGACCAATAATTTAAATGTTCATGATAAATATTATCAAAAGTTAAATCCTTAATTGTATCCAATATATACTGCACTTCTATTATAAAGACACCATCTTTTTTGAGCATTTCAAATACGCCCAAAGTAAAATCTTTAACATTATCCGTATGGGCAAAAACATTGCATGCAGTTACAATATCTGCTTTACCATTCTCTTTTATTATCTTATCTGCTATTTTTCTATCGAAATATGCATTGATAGTATTAATCCCTGATTTTCGTGCAACTTGACATATATTAATTGCTGGTTCAACTCCAAGGATATTGATATTATTATTTTTCAAGCACGTTAAAAGAATCCCATCATTGCTACCAATATCAATTACGAAAGAATTAACATTAAGAGAAAAATTTTCAATGATATTATCGCTTAATTTTTTAAAATGACTCCTGAACACTTCACTAGTTGATGAAACATAGAGATACTCATCAAACATTTTTTCAGGCGGTACAACAAAAGAAAGTTGTGCATTTGAACATTGTGAACAATATTGCATTTCAAGAGGATATTTGAATTCTTTTATTTTATTATCTTTGGACAGATTGTTTGCAAGAGGGGATAAACCCAAGGAAATTATAGGTTTGAGTTTATAATTATCACAAACTCTGCATAAATATTTATAGTGATTAGTGTAGCTATTTTTTAACCTATCATCAACAAGCTGATATGGAATAGTATGTGTTACACCATAATTCACATGGTCCCTTTCTCCCTTAACAAGATTTATAAAAATAGAATCCTCAATAAATATCATTGTATGTGCAACGTTAGGAGGGATTATGGATAGATCCCCTTCATTAATAATATTTGTATGCATCACTGAATCTTTGTTAGCTAAATCTTTTAATACACTTATATATCTACCTTTTATTAGTAGACATTTTTGTTCTTGAACCGGATGAAAATGATTTGCTCTCATTGTTCCTGATTTAGATTCAATATAACCAATAAGATTTATTGATTCAGGTAAATGATAATTGCTTATTTTACCCCTATCATCAATATATTCATCCTTCCCATTTTTTATTATCTCTGTAGCTTGATCCTTAGTTTTGAAAGACCACTTATCTATCATTTCTTCAATTGATTTTTCTAAGTTATATTTAAAGTCAAAACCTAAATTCATCAACTTTTTATTAGAAAATGTATAACCAAGATTCGGTACTTTTTCATTTGTTTTAATTATTTTTAGATTTTGTTTAAATCTTTTACAAATCTCTGCAACATCTTTTATTGTAACATTTTCATTTGAGCAATGAAAAATCTCTCTGCTAGTCATTTTATTTTCCCCTAAAAATTTAAGGCATCTCGCCGCATCAAAAACTGATATAAGACTCTTATATTGTCTACCACCAGAGAAGAGTCTAATTGTGCCATCTTGGGAGGCTATTTTTGAGAAAAAATTAGGCATAATATTTAATCTCATCATGTCGTTTGTATATCCATATACCGTGCCCAACCTAGCAATAACAAAATTATTTTTTGAGTTCAGTAAGTCATTTTCTGTTATTACTTTCCCTTTGGCATAGGATAAAACCGGAACCGTATCCTCATCTTCTTTAATATCATGCTGAACATCTTTTAACCCCTCAAAAACTACATGAGTTGATGGGAAAACAATTTTACTTTTTGGAGGCGCATTATCGATTATGTATCTCGATGCATTTACTCCAACATCATGAATTAATTCATCTTTTTTATTTACTTGATCATCATTTGTTCTGGCAACATCAGTGATCCCAGCAAGATGGTAAATAAGATCCCCATCTTTTAGAAGATTTTTTAATAATTTCAAATCTCTTATATCACCTTGCACATATTTTATCCCCCATTCACTTAATTGTGATACGGATTTTGAAGCAAAGCGATTATCAAGAACTACAATTTCATTATTTCTACTACTTCCTGAATAGAGTTTGCAAAGTTCGGATCCAATATAACCCAACCCCCCAGTAATTATAATTTTTTTCATATATTAGCCATTATTTCCAATCTAGTTTTTTAAAATAATCCAATCTTTTGGAATTAAATCTTTTGTGTCATGCTGTGAGTATGATTTACCCAACCAGACGTCTGGTGCAATTACTTTCTTTTTTTTGTTTTGGTTTAACCAAGCTGCCCACCAACTAAAACTGCTATTAGAGATTATATTATGATCACAATATGACATAAGAATCAAATCCGTGATATCATCATGATTTTCAGAAAAAAAAGTGTTTTCATCTTTCAAATTTCTCTTACACCATCCAATATCTTTATGTGTATCTGAAAAAACTAAAAATACTGAATCTTTAAAATGAGATTTTGCCTTTTTAAAATATTCTAAATCTAATAATGGATGATATAAATCCATATCCGGTCTTGAAACACCTGTTCTATGATCATAAGGTTTCTGATCAGTTGGAATGAAATCTCCCCTTCGACAATGTAGTGCCACAATATTTTTCCCACAGGTTTTTTTTATCTTACTAATGTAATCTTTACAATAATTACTAATTTTTTTATTCTTTGGAACTATTTCGGTTAATAAATCAGAACGAATATCTTTGAAATATTTTTCATTCTGAAAAAAGCCATTCAAATTATATTTCTTATATTTTTTAAAAATATTTTTATTAAAACAAAACCACTTTTGTTCATGATATTCTACTTTTTCAATAATATCTAAGAGATATTTATTAGTATAAATACAATTTAATTGAAATTGAGATATTCTATTATACTTACTAATTGGCAACAATAATTTGACCTTATTCTTTTTTGAATAGGATTTTGCAGTTGCATATTGAAATA
>CAZEER010000006.1:0-29372 GCA_964511215.1 uncultured bacterium
AACAGCGCACCAATTAGGAACCCCTGTGTCTGCTTTAATGGGTTGGGTTGATTGGCTAAAAAACCATCCTGAGAAAACTACAGAAATTATTCCCGAAATGGAAGCTGATCTCCAGAGATTAGAACAAATTAGTCGTCGTTTTAGTAAGATGGGATCAAAATCAGATTTTGAAGAATTCGATTTGTCTGAAAGAATAGAGAGAATTGTAAATTACCTAAATAGGCGTTTACCATCATTAAGTGAAAAAGTTGAATTAAGTAATGATATTCAACCGGGGATTAACATTTTAGCTAATGGTTCATTATTAGCTTGGTCTATCGAAAATATCATCCGCAATGGAATAGATGCAATAGATCAAGAAAATGGTAAAGTAAGTATCTCATTACGAAATGAAGCTGGTAAGATTAAAATTAGAATTACTGATAATGGAAAAGGAATACCCAAAAAAGATTGGAAAAATATCTTTCGTCCTGGTTTTAGTACTAAGCAAGTTGGCTGGGGTTTAGGACTATCTTTATCAAGTCGTATTGTAGAAGATATCCACGATGGTAATTTGCAAGTTATTGAATCTTCTCGTGAAAATGGCACAACAATAGAGATCAGTCTTTAATTATTTGTTCTTAGGAGCTAATTTCCCCGTCAAATTGCAAAGGTAAAACGTGGATATATTATACGGACAAGTTCAACAAGGTGGTAGTGGAATCGCTGCATTTCTACCATTTATCCTCATCATGTTCATCATTTATTTTTTAATGATTCGTCCCCAGACCAAGCGTCAAAAAGAAAAGGAAGCAATGAGGGAAAATTTAAAAAAAGGTGACAGAGTTATTACTATGGGAGGAATATATGGAACGGTTCAAGGATTTAAAGAAAAGAATAAACAGGCTATTGTAAAAGTAGACAATAATACAAATTTAACAATTAATAAAACTGCTATTGCAGGTCTGGCAGAAAAATTTAGCGACCGAGATTTAGAGCAAGCCTAATGGCTGTATTAGAAATTGTTAATTATGGGAATCCGATCCTAAAAAAGAAATGTAGGAATGTAAAAGATATTTATAAATTAAATGATATTATTAAAAATATGTTTGATTCCATGTATGAAGCAGACGGGATTGGACTGGCTGCAAACCAAGTTGGTATCAATATGAATTTATTTATTATTGATATTACCCATACAGAAGAGACTGATCAGACATTTGTTTTTGTTAATAGTGAGATAATATCAAGGCAGGGAAATGAAAAAGTATACCAAGAAGGTTGCCTATCTCTTCCAGGGGTTGCACTAGATGTTAAGCGTCCAGAAAATGTGACAATAAAATACCAAACTTTAGATGAAAAGTGGCATGAAAATGAATTTGGAGGTCTAATGGCAAGAGCCATACAGCATGAGGTAGATCATTTAAATGGTGTCTTTATCGTAGATCGAGTATCGGCAAGTGAGAAGATTAAGTATCAAAACCAATTGAAGGTTTTAGAAAATGATTCTTTAAAACAAATAGAATTGTTTGGGAATAAAAAAGGATTTGTACTTTAATTATTTATAATCAGGGAGGGTATTAGGTGCGCATAGTCTTTATGGGTAATCCTGAGTTTGCTATACCTACCTTGAAAGCAATTAAGAGATCTAATCATGAATTGGTTTCAATTGTTTCAAATGTACCGAAAAAAATAGGTAGAAAGCGAAAGCTTCTCTTAACACCAGTAGGTAAATTTGCAAAAGATCAAAGTATTCCTTTAATAGAGGCTGAATCCTTATTATCAATAGATTTAAAAAATAAGTTAACTGGTCTGAATCCAGATATTTTTGTTGTTGTAGCGTACAGAATATTACCTGAAGCATTAATTTGTATCCCAAAGTATGGAGCAATCAATCTTCATGCTTCATTACTACCAAAATACCGTGGTGCTGCTCCTATTCAATGGTCGTTAATGAATGGTGATTCTGTGACGGGGATAACTATATTTAAGATTAATCCGAAAGTTGATACTGGGAGTATTCTTTTACAAAAAGAAATGAAGATTCATGCAAGTGATAATATGTTTACATTAGGAATGAGACTATGTAAAGAAGGTGCTACTTTGGCAATTAAGGCATTGAACAAAATTGAAAAAGGAACCATTAAAAGCGTTAAACAAAATTCTAAAATGATGAGTCGCGCTCCTAAGATCACTAAAGAAATGTTATTCATTGATTGGAATTGGCCATCCGAAAAAATTCATAATTGGGTCAGAGGGTTATCACCTAAGCCGGGGATGATTACTTTATTAAATAATAAGCGGTTACGTATTTTAAAGACAAAATCATTAAATGGTTGTGAAGGAAAACCAGGCACCATTTATAGTATTAACCCAAATGAAGTACTCATTTCAACTGGAGAGGGTCTTTTAAGTCTAATTGAAGTTCAACTTGAAGGGAAAAGGGTATTGCCTATAATAGAATTTCTAAAAGGAATGAATTTAAAATCTGGAGTAGTATTAGGTAAATGAAATACGGTGCTCGGTTTCTTGCTACGCAAGTTATTTCTCAATTTGAGAAACGTAATGCTCAACTTAGTTTAATACGTAATGAAATATTTTCACATTTTTCTTCAGATCAAAAATCAAAATCGAGAGCAAATATTTTAATTATGGAAGTTATTAGATTCAAGAGTAGGTTGGATCTTATGATTGAGTTTATTTCTGGAAGATCAATTAATCATCTAGATGTATCTTTATTATCTATATTAAGAATCAGCTTTTATGAAATAATTATAGAAACTAAAATCCCCAATTATGCAGCTGTTGATTCCTCTGTTAGAATCACCCGGATAATTTTAAGTTCGAAGGCATCGGGCTTTACTAATGCTGTATTGCGAAATTTAGTCAGAAAAAAAGAAAAAGATAATAAATGGTACTACCCATTAAAAGAAAAAAATGGATGGCATTCAATTCCACATTGGTTAGAAAAAAGATGGGTGAAACAATTTGGAAAAAAAGGTTTTTTAGATTTAGTCAAAGCTATTAATAAGCCTGCCGAAAATTTTGTTAGGGTAGATTGTGATAGGCTTTCCATAAATGATATTATTATTAATCTTAGTAATGTAGGTATTCAATCAGAATTATTTTTAAGGAATCTATTAAAAGTAAGAGCAAGTGCAGGTGATATTCTTAGAACAAGTTTATTTCAAAAAGGAGAAATTTCAATTCAGAATCCTGCTGCTTCTATTGTGGTTGATGCTATAGGAATTCGACCAGATGATATTGTACTTGATGTTTGTGCTGGACTAGGAACAAAAACATTGCAATTATCAAATTTAGTAGGGCCAAAAGGTTATGTTTGGGCTTCAGATTTAATCAAAGATAGAATAAAAAGGGGAAAAAGCGATTTAAAAAGACATAAGAAAAATAATATTGATTGGTCTATAAAAGATGCCAGAAAGGACTTTTATCCTAAAGCAGATAGAATTTTAATTGATGCACCATGTACTGGAACAGGAGTGATTGCTAGAAAACCAGATATACGTTGGAGGCGTAAGCCAAGAGATATTTACAAATTATCTAGTTTGCAGTTTGAGATACTTAGTCATTGTTCCCAATTTCTTAAATCTGGCGGAACTATGGTATATTCAACTTGCTCTATGGAAAAAGAAGAAAATTGGAGCGTTATAGAACAGTTCATTAATTTAAACCATGATTTTGTTTTAGAACAGATGCCTTCAATTATACCAAAAAACTGGATTGATAATAATGGTGCACTTAGAACGCTGCCACATATTCATAATATAGATGGTATGTTTGCAGTTAGATTAAAAAGGTTATTATGAAGAAAATAGCAATTTATATATTGTTTTTTTCAATAATTTGTATTCTAATAGTTGCATTATTTGATTCTCTATTAATGCCTTTATATGTTCGCATGGATTCTGGAAAGTATATGGTGAATGTCATTGATAAAAAACTAAATTATGCAGAGAAGATATTAGAATCTGAAGGCTATCGAAGTATCGTGTCAGATACACTTTTTTCGGCGTCTTATGAACCGGGGATAGTAGTCGATCAATATCCTAACCCTAATACTCGTGTTAAAGAAGGTAGAACAGTTCGATTAAAGATTGCACATACTGAAAAGATGGTTATAATTCCTGATCTTATTGGACGTTCATTTCGGAGTGCTGAACTGGCTCTTAATCAAATGGGTCTTGAAGTTGATACTGTTTATAAAGAATATAATTCGGATGTTCCTTCAGGCAATGTTACATGGCAATATCCGAAAGGCGGTGATATGCTTAACAAAGGTAATGGTTTACATTTAACTATCAGCCTAGGTGTGCCTCCTAATTTTTTTCAGGTTCCAAATTTATTTGGCTTGAGTAAGAAAAAAGCTGTATCTGATTTAGAAAGAGCGGGATTTAAATTGGGTAAAATATTTTATCGTCAAAACGAAGATTTAATTCCCTATACTGTTTTAGATCAGTCGATAGTGGCTGAGACTATTCTTGAAAAATCAGTTAAGATTGATTTAACAGTAAGTGTACTTGATATGCAAGATATTTTTAATCAAATGATTGACCAGTGACAAATATTAGTAATAGAGAAATCTCTAGAAAGTTTTTACATATTATAACATCAATTGTTCCCTTAAGCTATCTCTGGATCATTAAAGATAAACAGATTATGGTTGTTGTATGTCTCATTCTAACTGTTATAGCTGTTGTTGTTGAATTTACCAGAAATAGAGTTCTGAAATTTAGAGAAATATTTAACCATCACTTTGGTTTTATGCTAAGAGAAAAAGAATCAGAAGGTTGGGTAACTGGTGCGACATGGATGGTTGCTGGTTGGACCACTACAACAATTTTATTCCCAATGAATATTGCAGTTCCTGCTTTAATTTTTCTTTCTGTGGGTGATTCATTTGCAGCATTAGTAGGACAAATGTATCCTATAGTGAAAATTCATAATAAATCTTTATCGGGTACTCTTGCAGGAATTATTACATCAATTATAGCTGGGATTTTAATTAATCAGTCGCTTCATCCTTTTATTATCGTTGTTGGTGCAATTTCTGCTATGATAATAGAACTTGTTCCATTACCTTTAAATGATAACATAATTATACCAAACTTCTCCGCATTTATGATGTTGGTATTTCTAGGCTTACTTTGACATTTTTATCTCCATCAGCTTTTTGGCTATTAATCGCAATTGGTATTCCGATTGCGTTGCATTTACTAAGCCTTTTTAGATCAAATACAGTTGAATTCAGTAGTGTTAGGTATATTAAACAGTTAAAGTCTAGTTCTATTCGTAACATAAAAATTAGAAAATTACTTCTTTTGCTATCAAGAATTCTTTGTATCACTTCGATAGTTTTTATGATTGCACGACCTGTTACAAAAGGTTTTATGCCTGGGTGGTTAGCTGCTGAACAGGACGCGAGTCTAGTATTATTAATTGATAATTCTGCAAGTATGTCTGCTCAAAGTGATAATAAATCCTTTTTAGATCGTTCAAAGAATGAAATGATGGCTTTAATGACATTATTTAATGATAAGACGAAGGTCATTATTGTACAAACTTGTCCCCCAAAAATTGTTTTCAGAGGCAAATCTAATGATCCAGAATTACGAAGTATAATTAACACAATAGATATATCCTCATCATATGATAACATTTGGGAAACTATTAATTGGGTTCTTACTGAAGAAAAGATTAATGATCCAATAAGAGAATGTGTGATTTTTAGTGATTTAATGCATTCTCCGGATTCAGCTTTTATATCAGGAATAGATGAATTAAGTCAATGGAAGTTTTATTTTATACAGCCTGAAACAGTGTCTAATAATTTAGGAATTATCAATGTGTCACGAATAAATAGAATAAAAACTATGAATCAACTTATTAAATTAGATGCATACGTAAAAAATTTAGGAAATCTCAACAAAAAAAATATTTCATTAGAATTACTATTTAATGATAATCGTGTAGGGCAAGTGATTTCTGAGTTTATGACCGAAGAAAAGAAAGGATTTCTTTTCCAAGCTTATCCTGAAGAAACTGGAATCCTTCAAAGTAAAATAATGCTACCTAAAGATGATTATGATTTAGATAATTATTGGTATGATGCAATGCCAATTATGGAACAGATACAATGTGAAATCATTGGGTCTGACTCTAATGATATTTCAGTCGTTAAAATGATATTCGAAGCTATAGATCCTGAAAGAAAGTTTTTAACAATAAGATCTAGTATACAGTCAAACCTAAAGCGTCTCTACCTTGATGATGTAGATGTTGTCATTATTCACGATTTAGAGGGTCTATCTGAAGAGGCAGTCAAGGATATTATCGATTTTTTAAAAAATGGTGGTGGAGTTATTTGGTTTCAGGGAAATCCAGACATGAATAACCTAGATAAAGATTTAATAACCAAATTAGGTTTTCCTCAATTTATTCAGCTAATTAATTCTGGGCAGGGATTCTTCACAACTCATTTGGCAGATAATCAGTCAGATTTATTAGATGATTTACGAGTTAGGAATATAGATAAAGAATTACCTGAAATTTATAAATATGTAAAAGTTAAGACTGAACCTTATCATAATATCCACTGGAGACTTAATAACGGGGATCCTTTTTTATTAGAATTTTCAAAGGGGACAGGTAAAGTGTTTTATTTTGCAACTTTATTAGATCTTCGATGGAATGATTTTCCAATTCGTGCAGTTGTGGTACCTTTAATGTATCGCCTGATAATTCTGACAGGTACAGATCTTATAAATACATCTCCTGTTTTGATTGATGAACCTAAATGGATATCTGTGGATGAAAGCAAACTCATGCATAAATGGGAAGTATTTTCACCTTCTGGCGAAATAGAAATGATAGTTCCTAAATATGATCGAGAGGGTATTTTAATAACCAATACTGATGAATTAGGTTTTTATCAGGTTTTTAATAATGGTGTACGATTCACATCTTTCCCAACAAGATTACATTATAAAGAAAATATTCAAAATCATATTGATCAAGAAGATATTGAATTTTGTATACCTAATGATCAAACTAGATGGTTGACTATTCAAGATGATTTTGTGACAGTTTTTTCTGAAACAAGACAAGGCAAGTCTCTTTGGAAATTATTTTTATTTTTTGCATTCTTATTTATTTTAATTGAGACAATACTTGGTGAAAGTAAGCCTAATATTATGAAATTGGATAAAGATTGATTGAACAAATTACAGTAATACAGGAAAAAGCATTATTAGTTGGAGTAGTAACTCACAAATCCAGCCAGATCAATGTTAATATATATCTAGATGAATTAGAATTTTTAGCAAAAACTGCAGGAGCAAAAGTTCTAGGAAGAATTACTCAGAAGATTTCTAAAAAAAACCCCACTACTCTGATTGGAACGGGAAAAGCAAGATCTTTAATTAATCAAGCTGAGGAATTAGGTGCTGATCTTATAATTTTTGATGATGAATTAACCCCTGCACAGATAAAAAACTATCACAAAATGTCTAATAAATTGAAGATTATGGATCGAAGTGGAATTATATTAGATATATTTCAAAAGCATGCGAAGACAAAAGAAGCTACAACACAAGTCGATTTAGCATATTTTGAATATTTATTACCTCGCTTAACAAGGCAATGGACTCATCTTGAACGTCAGATGGGTGGGATTGGTACCCGAGCTGGGATGGGTGAAACCCAAATAGAAATTGACCGACGCTTGATTCGTCAACGTATAACACGCTTAAAAAAAGAATTAATAACAATTGAAAAAGCCCGCACAACTAAGAGTCTAAATAGAAAATCTGAATTTCGAGTAGCTTTAGTAGGATATACTAATGCAGGAAAATCAACGTTATTTAACGCCCTAACTGGATCTAATGTGTTGATCCGTAATCAGTTATTTGCTACTCTAGATACGACTGTACGTCAATTAAAAATTGACGCATCGCATAAAATTTTAATAAGCGATACAGTAGGTTTTATTCGCAAACTACCTCATAATCTAGTTGCTTCATTTAAAAGTACTTTACAAGAAGTATTGGAAGCAGATTTAATTATTATTGTTCTTGATATGTCATCGAAGCAATTAAGTGATAATCTAGATACTATAAATGGTGTACTAAAAGATATGCGAGCAGATAATATCCCAGTTATTCATGTATTAAATAAAGTGGATTTAATATCTAATATAGATATAATAAACAGATTACAATCGTCTTTCCCAGATTCAATTACTATTTCGGCCCAGCATCACCTAATGCTTTTAGAATTAAAGGAAAAAATTGTAGATCAAATGGAAAAAAACTACCAAACTATAGAATTAGAATTTTCATATGAAGATGGAAAAGTTATTGCTAATGCCCAGAAAGGGGTGGAGGTTTTAGAACGAGTTTATGATGATGATGGGGTCAAATTGAAAATAAGAGGAACTAGACCTAGAATCAATCAAATTCTATCATGGTCACATTAAAAGAAAGGGTAGATTGTTTTTTTGGGATCATTCTTTGTTTATTGAATGAAGGGAACCTCCCAAATTCAGCAAACGTCCTTGATCCGCAAAAAGCGGAAAGGCCTGTTTTTTGAACCTGAAGTACAGAACCCAATTTATTAGTATAGATCCAAAAAAATGCAGAACCTACCCATTAATCTTTTAAAAACTCTCTAAATTTTATTCAATATTTTTCATAAAAAAACTAATTATTTGGAATATCAAGCTGATTTTCAGCGTCAGAGATTATTACAGCGACAGTTGCATCACCAGTTACATTAACTGTTGTTCTAACCATATCTAAGATTCGATCAACACCTAGTATAATTGCGATTCCTTGACTAGGTACACCCACTGCTTCAAGGATGATAACAAGCATTACAATTCCAGCACCTGGAACAGCAGCAGTGCCAATAGATGCAAGAACTGTTGTAAGAACAATTGTAATCTGAGAACTAATATCTAGATTCATACCTAAAGTTTGAGCAATAAATACAGCAGCTACAGCTTGGTATAAAGCAGTTCCATCCATGTTAATTGTTGCACCAAGAGGTAAAACAAAAGATGATACTTCTTCACTCACACCAAGTTTCTCTTCACACCGTTCCATAGTTACTGGCAAGGTTGCTCCACTGGAGCTAGTAGAAAAAGCTAATAATTGGGCAGGTGCTAGACCTTTATAAAAGGTTCTTAAAGGCATTTTAGTGAAAAATTTCATTAGACCTGTATAGGTAATAGCAACATGAGTAAACAGTCCTAGAATCACTGCAAACATATAATATCCAAGTGCTCCTAATAATTCTATGACATGCGCTGAATTATCACCTGCTACTTTATTTATTGTCTGTGCTATAAGTGCAAAAACTCCAATAGGTGCCATAAGCATAATGATATCTACGAGTTTAATCACAACCTCGGTTAAACTTTTGAAAAAATCTTGAACAGGTTTACCTTTTTCATTGGGAATCTGGATTATTCCTATACCAATAAAAATTGCTATAAATACTACCTGAAGCATGTTTCGATTACTGGATGCTGAGTCTAAAAAATTACTTGGTACTATATCGACAATTGGCTGTAGTGGTCCTCTATTCTTGACCTCCTGCACTGTACGCGCTTTTTTTGATGCATCTTTCTCATATGTAGATTGCAATTTCTTCTGCATTACATCAGGTATTTTATCTCCAGGCTTTAGCATATTTACTGAAACCAACCCAATTGTAACCGCCAATGCAGTAGTGCCAATATAAATTCCAATTGTTTTACCACCAATGCGACTGAGTTTTTTTACGTCAGAAAGTGATGCTACCCCTGTTATTAGGGATGCTAAAACAAGAGGCATGGCAATAAGTTTTAAGAGGTTAATAAATATGGTACCAAAAGGTGCAATCCAATCTGATGTAAAATGTCCCCAACCTGTATCATAATCAATGCTATTTACATCCAAATAATCTTGAATTTTTGAGATTTCCCATGAACTATCGGGGATAGTTGTCTGAATTGTATTGATTAATTCTTGCTTTGTATTACTTACATCATAATCAATGCTATTTACATCCAAATAATCTTGAATTTTTGAGATTTCCCATGAACTATCGGGGATAGTTGTCTGAATTGTATTGATTAATTCTTGCTTTGTATCAGCTGAATAGGTGGCGGCAATACCATATATAAGGCCAAGAAAAAGTCCCCAAATAATTTGCCAGTGTAAAGCAGGTTTTTTCATTTATATAATCACTATTTTTTACAGATTTAAAATTTTTTCTAAAAATACAACAAATGTTTAGAGTCTTATTTACTTACTAAGGTAATTTAAAGCTATTTTCATATTTGTTGTAGGCTGCTTGCAAGAAAAGTTTTCACAAATATAAAACGTAGTTTTATTATCAATCATAGTATGAGCCTTTGTCCAAGGAGCAATGTTTGCAAGATCATTAGGTTTAGAAATATCCTTAAAAAGCATAATTGTATTCGGAGAATATTTATTCCAAAATTTTTGAGCTATTTCAAATGTATTTGCATCTTTTCCATCCATAACAATTACCACTTCCTTTGGGTTTTTAAAGTCAAACATAAAACCAGTTAACATATGTGCAAAACCTGTAGGAGATTTTTCAGCCTGATGTGAAAAGGCTTTTAAAGTTTTATTAGCAATTTCAATTAATTTCGTATTGCCAGTAATTTTACCTAATCGAAAAAGATTCAAAACAGCTACTGAATTGCCGGATGGTATAGCCCCATCATAACTATCTTTAGCTCTAACCATGAGTTTCTCTGCATCTTTACTACCAATAAAAAAACCACCATTTTCATCAGAAAAATCATCTAACATTATTTCGGTAAGTTCTATGGCACGAGTTAAATAGAGATAATTAAATGTTGCTTCATATAGATTCAGTAAGCCCCAAATCGTAAATGAATAGTCATCGATATGAGGGTCTAAACCAGCATTCCCCTTTCGATATCGTTTCATTAGTCGTCCATTATTTTTCTGAAGATGATTTTCTATAAATTTTGCTGCTTTCTCTGCAAATTTAATATATTCAGGTTCATTTAAAATTCGTCCACCAAGTGCAAGCGCTGCTATCATAAGTCCATTCCAATCTGTAAGAATTTTATCGTCTTTTAGTGGGTGAACACGCTCTTCACGGACAGAAAATAATTGTTCTTTTGAAATTTCAATAATATCATTCAATTCACTCAATGAAAGGTTGAATTTTTTTGCGATTGGTTCAATACTGTCTCTTAGGTAAGGGATATTTTTGCCATTAGTTTGGCCTGTTGATTCATCATGGAAATTGCCGGTACGCGAAATTCCATAAACTTTAGAGACGATTCTACCATGTTCAGAGCCTAATATTTCAATAATTTCATTTTCTGTCCATAGATAGAATGTTCCTTCTTCACCTTCACTGTCAGCATCTTCAGCTGAGTAGAATCCTCCTTCGTCATGAGTCATATCTCTTAAAACATAGGAAAAAATTTCTCGTGCTACATCAGCATATTTTTCTTTACCAGTGAGCTGGTATGTTTCCAAGTATGCCATTGATAGCATTGCCTGATCATAGAGCATTTTTTCAAAGTGTGGTACAAGCCATCTATTATCAGTTGAATAGCGATGAAACCCGAGGCCGATATGGTCAAATAACCCACCAAGTCTCATATAGCTAAGTGTTTTTTCAACCATCTCTAAAGAAGTGGGATTATTATATAGTTTACTATATCTCAATAAGAAGATCAAATTGTGGGGAGATGGGAATTTTGGAGCTTTCCCAAAACCACCATATTGAGGATCATATCTTTCTGCATAGCTAGTAAATGCATTGTGAATCATGGTCTCGGTCCATGGATCACCGGGTACGCTTGTATTAATTTGTATTAGGTAGTCTTGAATTTTATTAATTGATTCACGGATCTCATTTTGCTTCATGCTCCAGGCATTTGCAAGGCTAGGAATTAATTGTAGCATTCCAGGCTGTTGACCACGTCCTTGCTTAGGAAAATAAGTGCCAGCGAAAAATGGTTCTTTTTCAGGAGTCATAACTATGGTAAGTGGCCAACCTCCTCGACCAGTCATTGCCTGGCAGACTGACATATAAAGGTGGTCTATCTCGGGCATCTCTTCTCTATCTACTTTTATATTTACAAAATATTGATTCATTTTTGCCGCAACAGTAGAGTCTTCAAATGATTCGTGTTCCATGACATGACACCAGTGACATGTGGAATAGCCAATGGATAGAAAAATTGGCTTATTTTCTTTCTTAGCTTTTTCGAATGCTTCTTTACCCCATGGATACCAATCAACTGGGTTAGATGCATGTTGCAAAAGATAAGGACTTTGTGATAATGCTAGGCGATTTTGGTGTTTTGATTCACTACTCATTTGTTTTCCATTACAGTTCCAGAGTAATATTGAACATATTGGGATAAATATTAGTTTTTTCATACATTATGAATCCATTCGATAGAAGTTAGATCAAATTACTAAGATATTAATATGAAAAATATTAATTCATATAGACAAACGATTATTTTATCTTAAATAATTGTAAATTCGATACAGAAATTTATGGATAACTATTGAATAATATTCTAGATAATAATATTATACTTAACAAGGATACGCATGAGTATAAATTGATTGGTGAATCGGAATTTTCTTTTACAAGTGTGACAACCTATATTGGAAAGTTTTTTGAAAAATTTGATCCAATAAAGATTGCAACTAATCTTACAAAAAATCATCCCAAATATTCAAACTATACAATTGAATCACTTTTGGCAGAGTGGAAGGAAGCCGCAGATTATGGAACAAAAGTACATAATGAAATAGAAAACTGGGTTAAAAATGGTATTGAGCCAAAAGAGTTAAAATCTATTAATGGTAAAAACTGGCTAAAAAATTATCAATCTAAATCTAGTATGGATATTTTTTCTGAAATAATTATCTATAGTAAAGAGCTTAGAATTGCTGGGACTATTGATATTCTTGCAAAAGATAATCAGTCAGATGAATACGTATTGATTGATTGGAAAACATCAAAAAAAATTACAACAGTTTCATATGGACACAAAACTGGAAATCATGAAGCAACAAAAAATGTAATGGACTGTAACTTTTATCATTATTCTTTGCAATTATCACTCTATAGATTTCTTCTTGAAGAGTACTATGGCTACAGGGTAAGAAATCAGGTTATAGCACATATTAAAGACGATGAGGTTGATGCCCATATTGCCCCATATATGAGGAATGAAATTGTGTCAATGTTGGAAACATTAGAATGACTTTTATAGATTCAATTAAACCACTATCAAGAAAGATTACTTTAACGGAGTATGATCCTCCTTCTCCTGAATTATTACTTACAGATGGGGAATGCATAACAATTGGTTTTTTAGATACAGAAACAACAGGTATAGATAGGCATCAGGATAAAATTATAGAGCTAGCGATTAAGGTAGTAACATTTGAAAAGTCTTCTTGTAAGATAGTCTCTATTGATCAGGTATATGAATCTTTTAATGATCCCGAAGAAGATATTAACCATGATATAACTTTACTGACTGGTATAAATAATGATATGGTTGAGGGGCAGTCTATTGATTGGAAAAAGGTTGATGAAATTTTTCAATTGGTTGAAATCATTGTGGCCCATAATGCAGGATTTGACCGTGCATTTATGGATAGATATTCATTGCAATCCCCTAAGAAGTTATGGGGTTGTTCTGTCAATGATATTGACTGGCTATCAAGAGGATTTTCAAGCGCAAAACAGGAGCTTCTATGCTACTGGCACGGATTTTATTTTAATGTGCACCGTGCTATGAGTGATGTAGACTCTCTGATACATCTGGTTACACATAATTTTTATGGTAAGGACAGACCTTTAATTGAATTGATAGAAAAATCACAGAGTCCTAGCTATATAATTTTTGCAGATAATTTTAAATATGACCCTATTAAGAAAGATATTCTCAAGGGTAATAAATATCGTTGGAATAATAAACAAAAGATTTGGTACAAGAGCGTTAAGCTTAATGACATAGATGAGGAAAAAGGTTGGCTAACTGCTACAATATACGGCTCCTATTTTGAAGGAAAGGTTCAAGAAGTAAATCCCATTGATAAATATAAATTATAGTTTTGTAATTACTCAATTATTTTCTGTAGTAGATAGAGCCTTTAAAAAATAATAACCTTTAATTCTTTCGAATAGTAATTTTAATTTAGGAGCCTATGACTCACTTATCAGGTATTATTATCTATCTTTTTCTTTTGGTTGCTGTTGGTGTTTATAAGGTACGTTCGGTTAAGGATAGTGAAGATTTTATGGTCGCAGGTAGGACACTCCCATGGTACATTCTTGTGGGAACCTTGTTGGCAACCTGGATGGGAAGTGGCTCTTTATTTAGTGGTGCCGGACTTGGTTATAGAAATGGACTGGCAGGGCTCTGGTCTAGTGGAGGTGCCTGGCTCGGGATTGCCCTTATCTATTTTATCACCCGCAGAATTCGCAATTTTGGTAAGGTTACTGTACCAGATATATTTGAAGCAAGATATGGACAAATTGCAGCGGTTCTTGCAACCATAACTACAGTAATTGCATATACTACTATCGTCTCGTACCAGTTTAGAGGTGGTGGTAAAGTATTATCTATGGTATCAGATGGTATGGTATCTTTGGAAAATGGAATTATAATTACGGCTGTATTTGCAATATCATACACTGTTTTGGCTGGAATGTTTTCAGTTGTTTACACTGATGTCGTAAATGGAGTGCTAATGACTATTGGAACCATTGGGGCACTTATTTTCTTAGTAATTAAAATTGGCGGCTTTGAAGAAATAATCTTGGTGGCTGAAACAGTAGGAAAGTGGCAAGTCTTTGGTAATTGGGCAGCAGAACGGACAGGTGATGTTTCAGGCCCAATTATTGCGATTAGTTTTTTTGTTCCAACTATGCTTCTTCTTATGGGTGATGCTAATATGTACCAGCGTATTTTTAGTGCTCATGATGGGGGGGCTGCAAAGAAAGCTGTTTTTTTCTGGATCATTGGTGTTATCATTCTTGAATCAGTTATTTCCATGTTGGGACTTACTGGATCCGTGGCAGCTAGCAAAGGTATTATTCCCGACTTTGTTTTAAAAGAGATGGAAAGTGTTGTAGAACCAACTACGGCGGCACTCCTTGAAGCAAGGCAAGCAGGGAGTGAGTCAGTGATTCCCGCGATTGCCCGTCATGCTGGTCTTCCCATAATGTTGGGCATAATTTTATCTTCCACAATGATGGCGATTATTGTTTCTACAGCTGATTCATTTTTACTTATTCCTGCTACAAACCTAACACGCGATGTTTATTTACGTTATATTAATCCATCTGCAACTGAGAGACAGATACTTTTAATTAGTCGTTTATTAGTATTATTTCTAGGTTTGATTGCATTTCTTTTAGTCAGTCAATTTAAAACGGTACTCAATGCAGCATTTACAGCATATAATATTTATGGAACATCTATTACTCCAGCATTGTTGGCTGCATTCTTATGGAAACGTGCAACAAGTCAAGGCGCAATTTTATCTATAATCACTGGCGCATCAGTCACAATACTTTGGACCTATTTTTTACCTAGTTGGTCAGGTTTTAAAAATTTTCATCCATTTCTACAAGAGGTAACCTATCCAGCAGCAGGGCTTTCAATTTTAGTGTTAATAGCAGGTAGTTTGTTAACAGCTGCTCCAGATCCTAAATCCTTAGATCAATTTTTTGATGATAATTGATAATTAATTAGATCGATTTTTTTTAGATTAGTCTTCTATGGTTCTAGATAAATCTTATTTAGTAGTATAAATTTTTTCTGGGTCAAGTTCTCGGCGATAGTACTCAAAAATTATTCCAGTACCCTGCCAATTTTTTGTTTGGTCAATTACGCTAATTTTCCCAGTGAATCTAGCAGATATTCCTTTTTTTACATGTCCTGTTATAAAAGAAATATTTTTTTGTTTTTTTATCCAATTTATATAAATACGCTTCAGCATTTTTGCATATCCATTTCTTTTGTATTGTTTTTGAATCACAAAGGCATAGGTGTAGATGGTATTGATCTTACCAAAATTTATATCAAGTCTCGCCCATGGCTCTTTTTCCAATATTTCTAATGGTAAACCAATAATATAACCGATAATAATTCCTTGGTGTCTTGCGATAAATGGAAGTGAACCATCTCTATTAAAGTAGGTTTGAATTGTATTGGGAGTTAATTTAGTAATAGATCCGTATTCTTCAACAAGAGTGTTAGAAATATCGATCAAAGATTTGTAATCATTGGTTCCAATATAGTGGATAAGTTCAACTTGGAAAGGTCCACTAGATGCGATCACTTCTCTGCGTGAATTGGGTTCTTGTTGCAAAAACAAATCTTCCATATCTGAAGTTTAGTGTTAGTAAGCGTAAAATAGGTAAAAATAAATTGTTAAAATTGGATTTTTTGATTACTCTTTGCTTTGGGTAAGTTTATAACCTGTGACATCTTTAAATTCTATGATAAAATCAATTGTAAGAGCACGAAAGTCTTGGCTTTGTGTAGGATTGGATATGAACCCGGATTTATTAGGATCATCAAGAATGGTTGATCTTAAGGAGCATACGTTTAAAGTTATCGATGCGACAAGGGAGATGGCTGTAGCCTATAAACCAAATTTTGCTTTTTTTGAGCGTTGGGGTGCGGATGGTTTTTCCTGGCTTGAACAAACAGTTGATTATATTGGTACTGATCATATTAAAATAGCTGATGCAAAGCGAGGTGATATCGGTAATACTGCGGATCAATATGCAAAAAGCATTTTTACTCATTTTGGATTTGATTGTGTTACTCTTAGTCCCTATATGGGTAGGGATAGCATTGAACCATTTTTAAATCATTCTGATAAAGGTGCATTCATTTTATGTAGAACCTCAAATCCATCTGCAAAGGAATTACAAGATATTTTAGTAAATAAAGTTCCTTTATACGAAAAAGTAATAAAAATGGTAAAAACATTAAATAAAAAAAATAATATAGGTCTAGTTGTTGGGGCTACGGCTCCAAATGACTTATCTAGAATACGTACTATTGCTCCAAATTTACCATTATTAATACCTGGTATTGGTGCTCAGGGGGGAAACCTTAGTCATAGTATTAAGACTGGTAATCAATCTGGTGTCGCTATTATTAATATTTCTAGAGGTATTAGTTTTGCTGGAGATATGAGTGTGAAAACAATTAAAAAGACTGCAACTGATTTTGTAACCCTTATGCGAGATGCTTTAGTATAATTCATGAATCAAAAACAAATCATTAATATCTTTAGATCTACGGGTGCACTTTTGAGCGGTCATTTTGTTCTCACTTCTGGACGCCATAGTGATACATACTTTCAATGTGCTAGAGTATTACAATTTCCTGAGTATCTTAGTGCATTTTCACTGATGATTGCAGATGAGTTCCGGGAAAATGATCCAGATGTTGTAATTTCACCCGCTATTGGTGGTATAGTTCTTGGTACGGAAGTGGGTACTCAGTTAGGTTGTCGTACAATTTTTGCTGAAAGGAAAGAGGGAAAGATGGTTTTGCGTAGAGGATTCAGTCTAGAAAAAGGAGAAAAAGTCTTGATTGTTGAGGATGTTGTTACAACTGGCGGTTCGGTTAAAGAGGTGATGGAACTTGTTTCACCATCAGAAGTTAATATAATTGGTTTAGGTGTATTTGTTGATCGTAGTAATGGATCAGTAATTTTGCATAAAAATCATTATTCAATTGTAAAATTAGATATAGCTAGCTACTCAGAGAAAAGTATTCCTGCAAGCTTATCTTCAATACCAATACAAAAACCTGGGAGTCGAAATTCATGATTAAATGTACTATTTCTATTTTTTTCGTATTTAGTTTTTTAAATATGGGTTGTGGAAATTCAAAAAAGGACAATATGATGGAAAATAAAAAAAATGAAATCAATCAATCACTAAATGATAAAGCAATAGAAAAAAATTCTGATATAGCAACAATGGAAGTAGCAATCATCTCTACGGATTTTGGTGATATGGTTATTGAGTTTTTTGAAGGCAATGCACCAAAGCATGTTGAAAGTTTTAAAACGCATGCCAAAAATAGGTTTTATGATGGCACTATTTTCCATCGTGTAATTCCTGGATTTATGATTCAAGGTGGCGATCCAACAACAAAAGGCGAAAATAAAGCAGCTTATGGTACCGGAGGATTTTCTGCAAAATATTTTGGTATAGGTGATGAACAAATAGAAACTACATGGAACCTTCCTGCTGAATTTAATAGTATTAAACATAAGCGAGGTATTGTGTCCATGGCTCGTTCAAACAGTCCGAATAGTGGTGGTAGTCAATTTTTTATTTGTGCTGCAGAAGTTCCTCATCTCAATGGAAAGTATACAGTTTTTGGAAAAGTTATAGAAGGGGATGAAATTATTGATCAAATAGTTAACCTGCCTAGGGATTCGAGAGATAATCCTAATCGTAGAGTGGAAATGAAGGTTAGGATCGGAAAGAGAAATAAGTGACCAAACCCTTTCTTGGGGTTGCTTTTGGTGGTGGAGGTGTACGAGGTGCTGCCCATATTGGTGTTTTACAGGTTTTACATGACGCTGGAATCGATATAGAAATTGTATCTGGAGTTAGTGCAGGCTCTATTATTGCAGCAATGTATGCATCTAAAAAAGATCCATTTTGGATCGAAAAAAAAATACGGGAAGTCTGGGAATCGGGTGACTTTGGTGCATCATCAAAAAAATATCTTAAATACAAAAATCCAAAGTCCTTTATATCAAAAATTAGGAAAAGTTTTTTTGATCACATAATGTTGATATTGAGTTTGCATAGAAAATCAGTTATTGATAGAATTCCATTGGAAGTAGCTATTCGCTCATTAATTCCCCATAGTACATTTGAAGAACTAAAAATCCCATTAAAAGTTGTGGCAACTAATATTGAAAATGGTGAAGATATAATTTATAAAGACGGACAACTTGTTGATGCTTTAGTCCAAAGTTCTGCAATACCAGGAATATTTAATCCCGAAATTTTAGATAATAAAACAATTGTAGATGGAGGAGTAGGTATGCCCATTCCAATCCCTGCAATAAAAGACGATTGTGAATTCACATTAGCTATTGATATTGGACTATATCAGTTTGAAAGATTAGATAGACTCAATGCATTATCAATTAAAAGAAGATCTGATATTATTACTTCAAACAGATTAAAAACTAGACTTGCCCTAGATGCAGATTTTGTAATTAGGCCTAATACAATGGGTATGGAATGGTCAGATTTTGATTCTGCTGATGACCTATTTCTTAGTGGAAAAGTTGCGGCACAGGATTCACTCCCTGATTTGAAAAGAAAAATAAATGAAAAACGACAACAATTAAAAATGATTAAAGAATAGTTGAGTTAATAATATGAACTTTTTACTTTCCACGGCTAAAAAGCAACATTAAAAAATTGAAAAATACCCTTTTAATCATTTTATTAATAGGTCTTACCAGATCTCAATCTGTTAAGAATCCTGTCTCTATATCTGCTACTATAGATTCTCCCGCAAGGGCAGGCGAAGTTGTTAATATTAGAATTATTGCTGAAATGGCTGATCAGTGGCACATATATTCCATATATAAATTGAGTGAGGGCCCTCTACCAACAGAGATAACTATTTCAGGTAATGTAGTAGGTGGTCTAGCACCCGTCATTGAGCCTGAACCAAAGCACGTTTTTGATCCTGGTTTTGATACAGAGACCTATTATCATGAAGGGGATACTGAATTTATTTTCCCTATAAAACTTAAACGTAATCTTGGATCGGGTACTCATCCAATTATAGTTGATATATATTACATGGTCTGCAATGAGAGACTGTGCTATCCACCCATTTCAAAATTAGATACAGTTTTTGTTACTGTTGAAGAAGGTGCTCCTCGTTCTGATAGATCTTCATTTGCAGCATCTGTTGGTAATCTAGATCAGAATGATTCTAATAACAGGAAAAATACTCTATGGGGTTTATTATTATTAGCAATTGGAGGAGCAATGATAAGTTGGATTATGCCATGTGTATATCCTATGATCCCAATAATTATTTCCTTTTTTGGAAAAATGTCAGAAGAGAAAAATGTTGGTAAGGCTACTATTGCAACTTTTTATGGTTTAGGTATAGCCGGAACTTTTGTGCTTATTGGGCTTGTCGTTGGTTTCCTCTCTTGGGGAGTGAATGATGCAGCAACTCAATCACGATATGCAAATATTGGAAATTTTATTGCTACTGACCCTTGGATAAATCTAGCCCTAGGTATCCTATTTATATTTTTTGCTTTTTGGATGTTTGGTTTGATTAATGTAAATGTAGCTGGGAAACTTGTAAATAAAGCAGACCAAGCCGGTCAGTCTGCGAAAAGTGCCTACATAAGTTCGCTTCTTTTAGGTGTTGCATTTTCAATCACAAGTTTTAGTTGTACTGTGCCTGTTGTTGGTACCCTTTTAGTCTTTGCTGCAACGGGTACTGCTGGAGGAGTTTTTACGAGTTTGTACGGAATGGTTATCTATGGTATCGTATTTGCATTACCTTTTGTAGGGCTTTCACTTTTTCCAAAAGCCTTAGAAAGACTTCCGAATTCGGGTGCTTGGATGGAAACACTAAAAATAGGCTTTGGTTTTATTGAAATAGCTGCTGCAATAAAGTTTTTATGGGTCCCGGATTTGGAATGGGGTATTGGTTTATTACCCAGAAATGTGGTTCTCGCTATTTTCATTTTTATAGGGCTTTTACTTGTTGGATATTTGTTGGGATTATTTAAGGTTGGTTCTGCACAGAACATTAGACCTTTTCAGTTAGGTAAGGGAAGATTCATGGCGATAATAATAGTAGGTATTTTTCTTTATCCCATTGGTATGTCTCTAGCACACCCACCAACTTACCATTATTCTCAGATGCCTAGATTAATGGATGAGTTTATAGAAGCACTTGTTCCTCCTCCACCAACCGAAGATGATCTTGCAAGAGAAGAGGGGTGG
This sequence comes from uncultured bacterium, assembly GCA_964511215.1. Lineage (GTDB taxonomy): Bacteria > Fidelibacterota > Marinisomatia > Marinisomatales > UBA1611 > CAZEER01. Next base: position 21,073 of record CAZEER010000006.1, read on the forward strand.
TTTGTTGACCAATATGATGAAGCACTTTTAGTAGCAAGAGAAAATGATAAACCTCTATTTATTGATTTTACAGGAGTATTTTGCGCTAACTGCCGTGTAATGGAACGTAGGGTGTTTCCAGAAAAATTAGTAAAGGAGCAACTTGATAAAATGGTCCTTGCAAGATTATATGTAGATAAAAATGATTCACTAAGTCAGGTGTATGCTCAAATGCAATTTGAAAGATATCAGCAAGCAACACAGCCTTATTATGTTATACTTGATCCAGAAAATGAATCTACGATTGCAGATACCGGGGGTTACATCCCTAATGGTTTTGCTGAATTTTTAAAAAATGGTATTGTTGCCTATCAAAATAAGGAATAATAATGCGAAATTATAAATCAAGACAATTCACAAAATTATTAACTAATTATATTTTATTTGTATTATTGTCTCTTGCATATTTGATTGGATGCAATAACACTACTCCAGAAAAATCGAATCAAAATATAAAAGATAGGTCTGCTTATAATAAAACAAAACAAAAAACATCCGAAGATCTGCTTATAGCGCCTGATTTTACATTAGCAGATCTTAATGGTAATACTATAAGCCTAAGTGATTTAAAGGGAAAGGTCGTATTATTAAACTTTTGGGGGACATGGTGTGGTCCTTGCCGTAAAGAGATTCCAGATTTTATAAATCTATCGAAAAAGCATAAAGAAGATGGATTGGAAATTATTGGCGTGACTTTAACATCTGGTTCTCCTGAAAATATTCAATCTTTTGCAGATCGGTGGGGTATAAACTATAAACTTTTAACAGATATCAATGGTGATGAAACTCAGACAGTGACGGCATTATATGGTAAAGCAACAGGAAAAAGGATCACAGGTATACCAACTACTTTCATCATTGATCGTGATGGAATTATACGACAGAGATATGTAGGACCTAGAACAGAAGCAATTTTCTATAAAGATCTGAAACCATATCTATAATATTCTTGAAAAACTATCTTTTATTTATATTTTTTTGCCTTGGTATTTATGATAGTTTAATTTCTGATCAGCTAGATGATTACTGGCAACAAAAGGTCGATTATGATATGGATGTCACTTTACATGATTCGCTTCGTCAGATAACCGCAAAAACAGTTATTAGATATACTAATAATTCTCCCGATTCTCTTGATCATATTTATATGCATCTTTATCCCAATGCTTTTCAAGTGGGATCTGTTAAGTATAGAGAATATATTGGTTATGCTGGTAGACAGTCGCGGGCCAAATATTTTAAAAATAAGCTTAAAGGTTTCACTAGTAAAATAGATGTTCACTCCTTTTCCGTTGCATTGCCTGAGGACGGATCTTCGTGGATCCATAAAATACCAATATTAGATGAATATAAAATAGATGATACTATACTTGAAGCAAAACTATTAGAAAAAATTCCTCCAGGTAAGACCGCTCGAATTGATATTGATTGGACACATCATATCGGAGATATGGTTGAACGTGCAGGATATTATCAAGGTCAGTATAATATGGCTCAATGGTATCCAAAAATGGTTGTCTTTGATGAAGAAGGTTGGCACCCTGATGTGTTCCATGCTGAAGGTGAATTCTATGGAGAATTTGGTAATTTCAAAGTCAAATTTACCCTACCACAATCTTTCATAATTGCAGCAAGTGGTGTAGTAACAGATGGTGATCCAGGATGGGAACATGTTAAAGTTGACACAATTGTTGATTTTGATGTTTGGCTTGATATTTTTGATTCAACAAATGTCAAATTGGAAAAAAGTGGTCTTACGCGTAATGTTACATTCAGCGCTGAAAATGTTCATGACTTTGCTTGGGTAGCATCAAAAGATTTTTTGTATGAAGGTGGCTTAAGTAGCGATGGTGAAACCGAGGTGCATGTTCTATATGATAAAAAACGAGGCAGAGACTGGACAAAAGTAGTACTAGCGCGGTCTATCAGGGCTATAGATTGGTTGGAAGAAAAATTTGGTAACTATCCTTATCCACAGATTACGACCACTGATAGGATTAAAAATGGTGGTATGGAATACCCTATGCTTGTGATGAATGGACGAGATAGTGAAAGTTTGATCTTGCATGAATATGGGCATATTTATTTTTATGGAATCCTTGCAAATAATGAGGTTGATGAAGCATGGCTTGATGAAGGTTTTGCGACTCATCTGACAAGAGAATATATGGTGAATCGTTATGGCGAGCATGGATTTGAAAAAGATCTTTATGAAGGCTATGATAAATTTCCCAAGAAATATTGGCCTTTAGAAAGTGATTTGGGTTCTGCGCAATGGAATGCAATTAGATTTATGCTTAGTGGGCATGATGAAAATATTAGCAGGTCTTCCTATCTATTTAAAAATGGTACAGCATACAGTCGAAATGCTTATACAAAACCATCTCTAATGCTTAACGAATTAAAATATATACTTGAAGATTCATTATACTATGCTGCCATGCAACATTATTATAAAAAGTGGCAATTAAAACATGTTAATGAAAATAGGTTCATTGAATCAATGGAAGAAACTGTAGAAGGACAGCTCGATTGGTTTTTTGATCCATGGTTACATACCACTAGGCATTTAGATTATAAAATTTCTTTTTTTAAGAAATCATTAAATGATAGTAATAACTGGGATATTGAATTAGGAATAAAAAATAAAGGCGCACGTTTTTTACCATTGCTGATTGAAACTGAATTTGAAGATGGTACACGAGAGAGAAATTGGTGGACGGATCATCTCTGGACATTTCAAGATACTATTATGTATACTGTTTATAAAAAACCAGTTTCAGTTACTTTAGATCCTGAAACACAGACCCTTGATATGGATTATAGAAATAATACAACACATTTAAGAAGAAAGATTCTCTTTGATTGGCCCGGTCTAAACTATAGACCACGAAATGAAATGGTTTATAGATGGATGCCGTATTTTTATTACCATAAAGAAACAACAGGTTTTGCACCTGGTCTTAATATAAATAAAGAGTATGGATTTTATGAGCATACTACAATACGCACTAATTATGCTTTGAAATCAAAAGAGATTTATTGGTATATCAATGGTTGGAGACAAGCAGTACACCATTTTCCAAGAACCACACTTCATTTTTGGGGTTTTAGTCTACCTGGTGTTAAAGAATATGGTTCTAAATTAGAAAAAGAATGGAATAGGGTATATGGTAGGACTCCGACTCATACGATTGCAAGTGGGTTCTATATTCAGCCTTCCTATGATTCATTAAGAGCCGCTCCTCTAGGATATTCGCACGAAGGAGGTCTAGCTGTTGCTTTTCTTGATTGGAAAACATATTTTGGACCAATAAATATTAATCTTAATGGTGCATCTACAATAGGGCCATTTTCAAAATGGAATTTTAATCGTTTGACTTTTACTGGAAATTTTAAACAAAGAAAAAAAATCAGTTTTATTAGGTTCAATGTTAGACAAAGAATAATTAGTGGTAAAATTTGGACACAGGAAAAACTTCCAGGACAAGAAGGTTATAATATAGAAGGTAATAGTTCTAATGATATGCTGCGGAAAAATTATCTTGTCGATCAATTTTATGGGCAAGATAAATTGTTTACGCATTACCATATGCCAGGCGAGGGAAATATACGCGGATTTGTTGGTGTTGGTATACCGGGAGCAGAAGCACTGTTTTCTTCATCAACAGAGTTTAGTATTTATAATACCATACCTAATACAGAAATTGATTTCGAATTTTCTTCTTTTATGGATGTAGGAACATTTTGGAACACAGATTTTTTGGATTCTTCAACTAAAAGAAGAATTTTAGCAGATGCAGGCATAGGATTACGCATTAATACAAATATCTTTGAAAAAGATTCCTATTTCAGAGTTGATTGTCCATTGGTGTTTTTTTATGATAATAAAATGTATACTTATCAAAATGGACCCACAGGAAAGAAGTTCCCCAAATGGATAATCAGTTTTCAGAAGAGTATTTAGAAAACATATTGAAATACTCAAGAGAGTAACTAAATTCAAACAGTTGAAGTGTAGCTATACTTTAAGCAAGTCTAAAAAAATTTTATTTAATAATATTTTATTTGGAGAGAAATCGTGAAACATGTGTTATCATTTATGTTGCTCCTTTTTACGTTTAATCAATATTTATATGCACAGGATGAAGAATTATGTCCTCCTGCAAGTATTAATGTTTTTGGTGGAAACCAAGAAAATATTGTTTCATGGGCAGAGCCTGTAGGTAATATTGGTTGTGGTGACTATGCTGTAAATGAAATGCCCTTTACCGATCAGGGGAATAACTCAGGTATGGGTGATGATTGGCCTGTATCAGGTTCACAAGGAGAAGATGTTGCATATACATTGAATGTTAGTGAGACAACAACATTTGATTTTACATTATGTTCAAATGTTACTGATTATGATACTAAGCTAGAGATTTTCACCAATAACCAGGATTGTAATCTTCCAGTATCTACGGGTAACTACAATGATGACGATTACACAAACTGTCCTGATTATGTTGCTCCTTACCCACCTAGTGGCCTATGGGCAGTTACCTTGCAGCCGGGTCAATATTATGTTGTTGTTGATGGTTATGGAGGTGCAACGGGTAATTACGAAATTTCGATTAGTGTTACGGGTGGAAGAAATGGTGGTAGGTATTTAGATAATTCAATTAAGACTGTATGGGAACAAGAACAATTGAAAATGTTGGCTACAGGTTTTTCTCAAAGTCAAATTGATGAACACACTGCAATTGTCATGGATCCTTTGCGTTATGCTATCCAAAATTCAACAAGAGATATTCCTGAAGAATGTGGTACATTTTCGACTTACAGAGTTTATAATGCTTTAGATAATTCTATCTTAGCTGAAACGGTGGATCTGGCCTATACTCATGGTAATCTAGTTAATGGGAATGAATACTGTTATTATATTAAAACAGTATATTCTGAAGGAGAATCCGAAGCTACGGAGACTGTGTGTGGGACACCGAGTACTTTTGATCCAATGCCACCAACCAATGTTTATGCTGAGGTTTGGGATGAAGAAGTATCACTATATTGGACTGCTCCAGAAGTAAATAATCTAGGGGTACCATACTATGAAAGTTTTGAAGAGGGTGGCTTATTAGACCTCTGGCTAGTTGATGGTGATAACTGGGTTTATGATGATTTTGCAGGGAACCCTGAACCTTCATTTAGATTTAATTGGAGTCCTACATCCACCAATTATGACCAAAGTCTCTATGCACCGGTGATTCCTCTAGGCAATCTCACACAGGTTGATGTTGCATTTGACCTAGAGTTTGATAATTGGTCGCCAACAGGTGCAGAATACCTTGCAATAGAATACAAAACTGGTAATGATGTAGAGTGGACAGTGCTAGAAGAATTTTCAAATGCAGGTGACGGTTTTACTTTCACGAATTATAGTTATGATATTTCAGGTCTATCAGAAAATATTTTTGTTCGTTTCCATTGTTATGGAGCAACCACTTTTGATATAAATTGGTGGCTTGTTGATAACTTTTCAGTCACAGCTGATGGTCAAAGAAGTCGTAATGAGTATGATTTTTTAGGATATAGTGTTTACGTAGATGGTGTGGCTAGTAATAATGATATTTTTGATTCTACAAGTTACACAGTCTATAATTTAAATAATGAACTAGAATATGTTTTTGGTGTTACAGCTGTATATGAAGGTGCTGAAGGCGAAGATAATTATGAGAGCGTCCCCGTAAATGTAACTGCGCAACCCGTTTATGTTTATGGTGATGTAACTGGTGCAATAACAGATCCGAATGGTGCTACCATTGACAGTGTAATTGTTTCCTCCGGGAGTGTTTCTGATACAACAGGTCCGGATGGTTTATACACTCTTTGGAATCTTGATGTGGGTATCAATACTGTGCAGGTTAGGAGATCAGGGTTTTACACTACTACTGAAGATGTAGAAGTACTTGCTCAGGCGGACCCAACTATCCAAAATTTTGTTATGAGTCCTGATATGCCCAGCCCAGTTGGATTAAATGCATATCCTCTAGACGAACAAGTCTACTTGGAGTGGCGTGAACCAGGAGGAGTGGATTTCTATGATATGGCTTATTATGATGAAAATTTTGAAGCTCAAATAGGTTGTGGTGCTCCTTGCTCCTTTGGAGTAAGATTTACAGTACCTAATTATCCTGCTTTACTAACGGGTCTAGTTTTATCCTTTCAGGGTGGTGGATCAGCAGTTGCAGCTGCCGTAGATGTCTATCTTGACCCGGATGGTTCCCTAGATGGACCAATAGGAGACCCAATTAATTTAATAGCATCTGCCGATTTATCTGCCCCAGGTGAATTAGTACAATATCAGTTTGATGTTGCTGGAGCTGGAGTAGAAGTAAATAGTGGTGATATTTATGTTGTGGTTAATGAAAATGGTAGTGGTTTTTTAGGAATTGCAAATGATATAGAACCTCAAACTCCGGAATTATATGATCGTAATTGGGTTACAACTGATGGTGTAACATGGGCTACAATTAATGAGATTGTAGGAGGAGATCCAGGTCTTACTGGTAATTTTGGTATACTTGCACAATTTTTGGGTGCTCCCGGTCGTTCTTTTGCAGTAACTGCAATGGGTGATATTGTTAATGATGAAATTGTTAATTCTGGTGTTATTACTAACCACTATGATGTAAATGTAGATAATCAAGTTGAAACTGATGACCCAGTTAATATGACTCTTTTAGATCAACCATATATACCAAGGAATCCTTCACCAATTAATAATTTAAATAGAGATGATTTGATAGAGTATCGAATATATGAAGTTGATGAACAAGGTAATGAAACATATGTTGTTTCTACCACAGATACATTTGCAACTGTTACTGCATCTCCAAATTATTTTGAATATTGTTATAACGTATCAGCCTATTGGAGCACAGATGATTATGGTGAGTTAGAATCCAGACACTCCAACGTAGCGTGTACAGTCCCTTATGCACCTGGTGATGCTGATTTTGATAGCGATACAGACATAAGTGATGTTCTAAGTGTTGTTGATTTTATTTTAGAAGAAGATTTTCCTACTGAAGATGAATTCAGGAATGTAGATGTAAATATGGATGAAACAATCAATATTGCTGATGTCGTAATGATCGTTGATATTATTTTTGGTGGTAATGTAAGGTCCTTTGAGTTTGATAATAATGAGATAGCTTATATTGATCTTGTTTCAGATTATGATAATTCGATGCTTTCAATTCAAATTGAATATGGAGGGCCAATAAGAGGAATTGAATTTGAATTAGACTATCACTCAAAATTGGTTGAGGTATTATATCCAGAATTATCAATATCTCAGGAAGATGTAATTGTATCACATAATATTTTAAATGATGGAAGAATAAAAATTATTGCAGCGAATCTCCATTCTGGAGCAATAGAAAATGTTAATAATTCATACATACATATTCCAATAAATTTTAATGGTAACCAATATCAAAGTTCTCAAGTAGTCTTAGAGAATATTAATCTTGCTGGTGCTGATGGTAGTTTAATTAACTTTATATCACGTACTACTGAATCATTTGTTAAAGTAGTTCCAGCTGAATTTTCCTTAAAGCAGAATTTTCCAAACCCATTTAACCCATCAACAGAAATTAGATTTGACCTTCCAAAAAATGAGTTCGTAGAGTTAGTAATCTATAATATGATAGGTCAAAAAGTGAAGACATTGGATTCGAGAGTTATGGAACCAGGATACCATTCAGTAATATGGGATGGCACAAATGATTCTGGTAATCTAGCAGCTACTGGAATGTATTTTTACTCTATTCAGGCAGGGAAATTTCAGGATATAAAAAAGATGATTTTCCTTAAATAGGCTTAAAATCCATAACTCTATTAAGAAATCTGAGAATGAAGATTCCAGAGTTTCTTATTTTTTTTGGAACCTGTTATTGTATATTGCATTAGATTAATAAACTAATGAGAGATATATTAATGAGAAAACCGATCCTTTTGCTTGTTTTGCTTTCTGTAATGACAGCGCAAAACTCTGTTGTTCAAAAATTCAGTGATGCGTTTGCAGATGTTGCAGAAAAAGCAAAGCCAGCTGTTGTGACTATAATTACAGATAAAGTAGTCTCTTTAAATCAGTTTGATGATTTCGGTTTTTTCTTTTATCAACCAAATGTGCCTAGGCAGAGAGAGTTTAAAACAAATGCTATTGGATCTGGAGTGATTGTTGATGAAAAAAATGGATATATTTTAACAAA
>CAZEER010000006.1:29472-53586 GCA_964511215.1 uncultured bacterium
AGTAATATTATGAATTCTCAAAGCTATGAAGATTTTATTCAGACAGATGCAGCGATTAACCCTGGTAATAGTGGTGGAGCTCTTTTAAATATGAAAGGTGAGTTAATAGGGATCAATACAGCTATTGCAACAGGTGGTTATGAAAAGGCAAACCGAGGTGTTGGGTTTGCAATTCCTTCTAATATGGCAAACAGAATTATGGCAGATTTAATAGAAAAAGGATATGTCACCCGTGCTTGGCTTGGAGTTTTTATTCAAGAGCTTGATAATGAGACTGCTGAAGCGTTAGATATAAATACTAGAAATGGCGCATTAATTACAGATGTTGTGGAAGATAGCCCAGCAGAGGAAGCTGGAATTCAAGAAGGAGACGTTATTGTTGAGTTTAATGGTAAATCAATTGCAGACCCTGCCAATTTGAAAAATGTAGTATCATTAACTCCACCCAATAGTACTAATAAATTAAGAATAATACGTGATGGGTATTCAAAAACAATGAATGTAGTATTACAAGAATTACCTGATAATCCTCGCCAAGTTGCGAAAAGTGGAATAAATAATACTAAAACTTTTGGATTGCAGTTAAAAATAATCAATGATTCTCTTAGAGAAAAATATGATCTTAGTGATGAAGAAGATGTTCTTGTAGTTACCAATATAGATCCAAAGGGTGAAGCATATGATAAAGGAATCCGTGAAGGGGATATAATCAAAAATGTAGGAACCCAAAGAGTACAATCAATAAAAGACTGGAATCGTTTAATAGAAAAATCAAAAAAGAAAGGTAAAGTTCTTGTCCTAATAAAAAAACCTAGTGGTGGATCAAGATTTTATACTCTTAATTATTAAATCTTATATTTTTAAAAAAACGCTCCGTAAGGAGCGTTTTGTGTTTTTAAAACATTAGTATCTACGGTTAACTAAATGAGATAAATTTCAACCTTCTAAAACGTATTTAAACCTGATTAATGGGCATAAAAAAAGTAAAAAATAAGATTGATTTTGTTAAATCAGAACATAGTGTTCTTGAATTTTGGAAAAAGAATAAAATCTTTGAAAAAAGGCGTGAATTAAATAGAGGTAAACCCAAGTGGAGTTTTATTGATGGGCCAATAACTGCTAATAATCCTATGGGTGTTCATCATGCTTGGGGAAGAACGTTAAAAGATATTTATAATAGATATAAATCAATGAATGGTTTTGAATTAAGGTACCAGAATGGATTTGATTGTCAAGGTCTATGGGTTGAGATAGAGGTAGAAAAAGAATTAGGGTTTAAATCAAAACGTGATGTAGAAGAATATGGAATTGAAAAATTTGTAAATCTATGTAAGAAACGTGTTGAAAAATTCTCGAGAATTCAAACAAATCAATCAATCCGCTTGGGTTATTGGATGGATTGGAAAAATTCTTACTACACAATGTCTGATGAAAATAATTATACAATTTGGTCTTTCTTAAAAAAATTATGGAAAGAAAATAAAATTTATCGTGGAAATGATGTAGTTCCTTGGAGTGGAAGATCTGGGACATCATACTCTCAGATGGAAATTATTGAAGGTCGTAAACTTGTTGCTCATACATCAATCTTTGTTCGTTTTCCATTAAAAGATAGAAAAAAAGAATATTTATTGGTTTGGACTACAACTCCATGGACACTTTCTTCAAATGTGGTAGTCGGGATTAATGTGAACTTGGACTATATCAAAATAAAAACTCCAGATGGATCTGTTTATTATATTGCAAAAGAAAATATTGAGTTTAAACGTCTTGATAAACAGTTTAAAGAAAAGAAACAATGGGTAGAAGGTGTCCCAAGGTTAAAAACAATTTCACAGATCTTTAAAGAAAAAGGCGGTTATGAAAAGATTGGAATTATCAAAGGAAAAGAAATGGTCGGCTGGGAATATTGTGGGCCATTTGATGATTTTGAAGCACAATCTGAAATGGGTGGTTATCCAATTCTAGATGAAGAATTAAAGAAAAAAAATATTAATGCTATTAGCCAGCACAAGGTGATTGATCCTGGTAAAGATGGAATAGGAAATGATATTGTTGTATCTGGTGAAGGAACTGGGATTGTACATATGGCTCCTGGATGTGGTGATATTGATCATAAAATCGGTAAAAAATATTCATTGGTAAATATTGCCCCGCTTGATGATGAATCCAAATTTATAAATAAATTTGGTTGGCTTTCTGGGAAGCTAGCTACAGATAAAGAAACTACAGATGCTATTATCAATGATCTGAAAAGAAGAAAATTTCTTATTTATGCAGAACAATATCCCCATGTATATCCACATTGTTGGCGATCTGGTGATGAACTGGTTTTTCGTCTTGTGGATGAATGGTATATTAATATGGATTGGAGGGATAAGATAAAAACCATTGTTGATGATATAAAATGGATACCGGAATGGGGACGTGATCGTGAGCATGAATGGTTGGATAATATGGGTGATTGGATGATCTCCAAAAAAAGATTTTGGGGACTAGCATTACCTATTTGGACTTTTGAAGATGGCACATTTTTTGTGGTTGGATCAAAGGAAGAGCTCAAAGATTTGACTGTTGAAGGTTGGGATGATTTTGACTGTAATTCCCCTCATCGCCCATGGATCGACAAGGTAAAAATAAAGCATCCAAAAACAGGTTTGATTGGTAGACGTATAAAAGACGTAGGAAATCCATGGCTTGATGCAGGAATTGTACCTTTTTCCACTTTAAAATATAATTCAGATCGAAATTATTGGGATCAATGGTTTCCAGGTGACTTTGTTACTGAATGTTTTCCGGGTCAATTCAGAAATTGGTTTTACTCATTACTGGCTATGTCAGCAGAAATGGAAGAGCGAGCTCCATTTAAAACACTTTTAGGGCACGCATTGGTAAAAGATGAAACAGGGCGGGATATGCATAAAAGCTGGGGCAATGCAATATGGTTTGATGAAGCAGCAGAAAAAATGGGAGTTGATGTTATGCGTTGGATGTATTCGTTACAGAATATAGAGCAAAATCTTTTATTCGGTTACGGTCCTGCTGATGATGTGCGGAAAAAGCTTATTACTTTATGGAATGTATATTCTTTTTATGCTACATATGCTGCTGTAGATGGTTTTAATCCAATAGATTATCCACTTAAAAAAGAAGCTCTTACAATTTTAGATAAATGGATTATTGCAAAAACACATCTTTTACTAGATACGGCACATGATTCATTCTCAAAATTCCGGATTGATGAGTTCATGAAATATTTTGATATATTTCTTGAAGATTTATCCAATTGGTATATTAGAAGAAATCGCCGAAGATTTTGGAAATCAGAAGATGATCAAGATAAGAGTTATGCATATGCCACTTTATATCATGTCCTTAATAACCTTATAAGAGCGATTGCGCCTATTCTACCCTTTGTTTCTGAAACTATATATCAAAATTTGGTTAAGAATTCAGAAGATCATGCATTGGAAAGTGTACATCTTTGTGATTATCCAAAATCTGTGAAATCTTGGATTGATGAAAATTTAATTAAAAATGTAGATGCTTTAAGAAAATGTGTTGAACTAGGTCGATCAGCAAGAAATCAATCAAAAATTAAAATTAGACAGCCCTTGAGTAAGGTATTATATGCTGTTGAAGATAATAAAATTGCAGATTTTATTAATAAAAATAGTGATATTATTATTGATGAATTAAATGTTAAATCAATTGAACGAATTAGTGACTCTGATAAACTGATAACCTACAAAATAAAACCAAATTTAAGATCGCTCGGAAGCAAGTATGGTAGTAAGCTCACTGAAATCAGAAAATTATTAGATTTAAGAGATCAAAATAAGATGGTTAAAGAATTACAAAATAATGGTTCAATTTTTTTAAGTAATAATAAATACGAGTTGAATAGAGATGACGTATTTATTGAAACTGAGGCTGCGGAAGGTTTTTCTGCAACTAGCGGAAATGGTATAACTGTAGGTTTATTTATTGAATTAAATAAAGAACTTCTACTCGAAGGTATTGTGAGAGATATTGTACGCTCTGTGCAGTCGATGAGAAAAAAAGCTGGATTTGAAGTAGAAGATAGGATTAAAGTTTCGTGGGATTTTGATGGCGAAATTCTGGAAGCATTGGGTAAATTTGAGGATTATTTTAAAACTGAAACACTAACAAATGATATTGTAAAAGATATGGGGAATGTTGGTTATATGTATAATATCGAGTTTAATAATAAGAGCTATAATATAAGTTTAAAAAAAGTGTAAATAGGAAAATCATATGTCTACAAAAAAATATTCAAAATCAAAATTGGTTGCTTTCAAAAAAAGTATTCAAAAAAAATTAGATGATATTAACAATGACTTAGATGATATTAAAGAGAATCTAGATACGAACACACGCGGAACAGCGAGTATGGCACAGGACTCTGTATATAGTTTACATATGGCTGATGCTGGGACTGATTCCTATGAGAGAGAGAAGGGATATCACTTTCTAAATCGTGAAACAGATTATCATAAATTTCTTACTAAAGCACTTGAACGAATAGAAGATGAGTCATTTGGGATATGTGTTTTATGCAATGAACTTATTCCTGAAGAACGAATGATGGAAGTGCCAAACACTACCAAATGTGTACAATGTAAGGAAATTGAAAAACTCAATATTTAATTATTTCATGGCTCTTCTAGGTGTAATTGGGTTTATCATTGTCATTGACCAATGGTCAAAGTGGATGATTAAAACATCATTTAGTCTTTATCAATCAAAACCCGTGATACAAGATATTTTCCATTTCACATATATAACAAATGATGGAATGGCTTTTGGCCTGTCACTTCCAGGTGGAAAACATGTTTTATTAGTTTTGACTTTTTTACTTACAGGGTTTATAGTAGGGCTTTTGTGGAAAGAAAAAAATAGTCATCCATTTGTGAGATATGGTCTAGCATTAATACTGAGTGGTGCCGTAGGGAATATGATAGACAGAGTACTATATGGAAAAGTTGTTGATTTTATAGATTTTATGGTTGGAGACTTTCATTGGTATATTTTTAATATTGCAGACTCAGCAGTGACAGTCGGTATGGCTTTATTCATTATTCACTCTCTGGTTATAGAAAAATCTAAATCGAATATAAAAGTTAAGTAGTTGATTTCATTTGTCATTGCTGATTTAGAAGAAATTGATATCAGGCTAGATCAATTTCTTACATCTAAGATAAATCAATATTCACGCTCTAAAATTCAATCATGGATTCAATTAGGTTATGTCACAGTTAATAGCAAGATACAAAAAAAGAGCTATGTTTTGGAAAATAATGATCATATTACAATACAAATACCTACTGATGATGAGATTGAAAAAATACATATCATCCCGGAGGAGATAGATTTAGATATATTATATGAAGATGAAGAAATAGCTATAATTAATAAACCTTCAGGAATGGTTGTGCATCCAGGTAAAGGAAACTTAACAGGAACCTTAATCCATGGTTTACTTTATCATTTTAAAAAATTATCAAATATTAATGGAGATATTCGACCCGGGATTGTTCATAGATTAGATTGTGAGACATCGGGTGTTATGGTAATTGCTAAAACAAATTCTGCTCATGCTATTTTAGCAGATCAATTTAAAAATCGTTTAGTAAAGAAAGAATATTATGGAATTACTTGGGGCTTGTGGAATAATAAAAATGGGATAATTGATAATCCGATAGCCCGTGACAAAAAAGACCCAACATGCTACAGTGTATCAAAAAATGGAAAGCCTTCTACAACGTATTTCTCATTACAAAAACACTTTAGACATTGTTCATCAGTTTTATTTTATCCAAAAACAGGACGAACCCATCAAATAAGAGTTCATGCTGCATATTGTGGCTTTCCAATTTTTGGTGATTTGAAATATGGTGGAGGTTTATCAAGGACAAAAGGATATCTTCCCGAATTCTCACAATTTTACAAAAAAGAAATGAATAAGATTGGTAGGCACATGCTTCATGCAAAAACCCTTGAATTCTATCATCCAAAAAATAAAAAAAAAGTAATATTTAAAGCCCCTCTCCCAAAAGAATTTATAAATTTGCTCAATTCATTTGATTCATTTTATGAATAATAACATCAAAAAGATAACACGAAAATTTTTAAAATATATTGATCAAGAACTCCATTATTCTAAAAATACAGTTATTGGATATGAATATGACCTGAATACATTTATGGAATTTTTAAAAAATTACAATTCTGAATTTTTGATTAGATATGATAATATTGATCGAATTGTAATACGGCACTATCTTGGTAGAGAATTTGAATTGGGTCGATCCTCTAAAACTGTTGCACGTAGGTTAGCATCAATAAAATCATTTTTTAAATACTTAGTTAATGTAGACTTATTAAAAATTAATCCATCAGAACATGTAAAATCACCAAAGGTTGAAAAACATATCCCATCTTTTATTCAAGAAAATAAAATCGAACAATTAATGAATTTACCTGATAATAATACGATAAAGGGTAGTAGAGACCACGCAATTTTAGAGTTATTTTATGCCACAGGCATTCGTTTAAGTGAACTAGTAGGTCTAAATATAGAATCTGTGAATTATGAAGAGAGAATAATCAAAGTTGTGGGTAAGGGGAAAAAAGAAAGAATTGTTCCTTTTGGTAAAAAAGCTGCATCTGCGATAGAATACTACTTACAAAAGCGTGGGCATAGTTGGATGACAGAACCAAAAACTCCTTTATTCATAGGTAACAAAGGAAATAGAATTTCAATACGTACTGTCCAATATAGAATAAGTAAATATTTACAAGTAGTATTAGGAGGTAAAAATGGTGCAAGTCCTCATACCCTAAGACATACTTTTGGCACACATTTGTTAGATAACAATGCTGATATACGTTCTATCCAAGAGTTACTTGGCCATAGTAGTATTTCCTCTACTCAGATTTATACAAAAGTGAATCCTCAGAAAATTAAAGAAAAATATAAAGAGGCGCATCCACATGCTACATAACCAAGGAGCAATAATTCATGATAATGAATAATGAACAACTTGGCTTGGAAAAGTTAGGTTTGATTGATGTAAAAAATATTCATCGGAATCTTTCTACTGATCAATTGGTTGAAGATATTATTTTTAATAATGAGGGTGTTATTGGTTTACGTGGTGCTGCTATGGTTGATACAGGTATTTATACTGGACGCTCTCCGAAAGATAAATATATTGTTGATGAGCCATCTTCTAATGATAAAATCTGGTGGGGAGAAGTAAATCAAAAAGTATCTGAGGATATTTTTAACTTACTTTATAAAGAAGTAGTGGATTATTATAATAGATCAATTGATACAAAAACATATATTTTTGATGGTTTTGCCGGAGCAGATCCTAAATACTCTCTTAATGTTCGTATCATCGCAAAAAAAGCTTGGCAGGCACACTTTGTTCATAACATGTTTATACGTCCGAATGATGGTGAATTAGATGATTTTATACCAGGATTCACAATTATTAATGCATCAGATATCAGCAATGAAAACTTCGAAAAATTTGGAATGAATTCTAAAACTTTTATTTTATTTCATATGGGGAAAAAACTAGCAATTATTGGAGGAACAGAATATGGAGGTGAAATGAAAAAAGGTATTTTTTCAGTTTTACATTATTTTCTACCACAGAAAGGTGTACTGAGTATGCATTGTTCAGCTAATGTCCAAGAAGATTCTAAAAATGCTGCAATCTTTTTTGGACTATCGGGTACAGGTAAGACTACACTAAGTACGGACCCTATCCGTCCTTTAGTTGGGGATGATGAACATGGGTGGTCAGATGATGGAATATTCAATTTTGAAGGTGGATGTTATGCAAAAGTGATTGACCTCAACCCTCAAGAAGAGCCTGATATTTATAATGCTATCCGAAAAGGTGCCCTTTTAGAAAATGTAGTATATGACAAGGATACATTCGAGATTGATTTTACTGACAAATCAAAAACAGAAAATACTAGAGTCTCTTATCCACTTAATCATATCAATAATTCTGTTTATGCAAAAGGTAGGGCTAGCATCGCAGGTCATCCTGAAAAAATAGTATTTTTAACGTGTGATGCCTATGGCGTACTTCCTCCAGTGGCGAGATTAACACCGGAACAAGCAATGTATCATTTTATAAGTGGGTATACTGCTAAAGTTGCTGGAACAGAGCGCGGTATCACAGAGCCTACTGCTACATTTTCCCCTTGTTTTGGCGGTCCATTTTTAACTTTACACCCATTACGATATGCTGAATTATTAAAAGAAAAAATGAAAAAATTTCATGTTTTTATATACTTAGTTAATACAGGTTGGGTAGGAGCAAATGCTCAATCAGGTGCTAAAAGATTTAGCCTTCCAATGACACGTAAAATTTTAAGTGAGATTTTAAATGGAAATATTGAAAAGGTAAAATTTCAAAAGGATATTTATTTTGGAATTGAAATCCCGAACTCACTAGGAGATATTGATCCTAATCTTCTTTATCCTCCGAAGGCTTGGCCTAATTTGAATGAATATCACTCCAGTGCAAAGAAACTAGTGAAAAAATTTCAAGAGAATTATAAAAAATATGACCTTGGAGATGATGAAATACGAGATGCAGGTCCTTCAATACCTAATAAAATACATTTTGAATTTTAAGTGAAAATATAAGTATATTTCCTAGAGTCGTGATTTGCACCATATTGCAGCGACTATAAAAAAACGCTAAAAAGGAAAGTTAACAGTAGCCGGACTTAGCACCGGCTTTTTTTATGCATAAAATAAAAGAAATATTAAAAAAGCGAATACTCCTGTTGGATGGTGCTATGGGTACCATGCTACAGTCATATAATTTAGATGAAGATGATTTTAGAGGCAGTAGATTTGAAAATCATTCTATTGATCTTAAAGGGAATAACGATATTCTATCCTTGGTTAGACCCGATATTATAAGAGAAATTCATTCTAGTTACCTTAAGGCTGGAGCAGATTTGATTGAGACTAATACTTTCAATTCGACAAGTATTTCTCAGGCAGATTACAAAACAGAAAATTTAGCCTATGAGCTGAATTTATCATCAGCGAGAATCGCGAGAGAAATCGCTGATAAATTCACAAAAAATAACAAAAAAAAGCCAAGGTTTGTTTGTGGTGCTATCGGTCCAACTAATAAAACAGCTTCGATGAGTCCCGATGTATCCAATCCTGAATTTAGAGATATAGACTTTGATTCATTATGTGTCTCATACGGTGAGCAGGTAAAAGGTCTAATAGATGGTGGAGTTGATCTATTATTAGTTGAAACAGTTTTTGACACATTAAACTGCAAGGCTGCATTATTTGCGATACAATCTTTATTTGATGAAATTGATAATTCTATTCCCGTTATGATATCGGGTACGATTACAGATGCTAGTGGAAGACTCCTATCTGGACAAACTGTAGAAGCTTTCTGGCATTCCATACGCCATATTAACTTACTTTCGATTGGACTAAATTGTGCCTTAGGGGCAGAGCAAATAAGACCTTATATAGATGCCCTTTCTAAGGTAGCTGATACAAATATTTTAGTATATCCAAACGCTGGACTTCCAAATGAATTTGGGGAATATGATCAATCTCCTAAAGAGATGGCTTATTTTATCAATGAATTCTCAGATGCTGGACTAATCAATATTGTTGGAGGATGTTGTGGGACTGGGCCAGACCATATAGCTATGTTCTCAGAAGTTTTGAAGGTTAAGATTCCCAGAAAAATTCCTATTATCGATCCTTTGACTAAATTAAGTGGTTTAGAACCTCTAGTTATTAGAGGTGATAGTAATTTTATAAATATTGGAGAAAGGACCAATGTAACAGGTTCACTAAGATTTAAAAAATTTATTAAAGAAGATAAATATGATGATGCTTTATCTGTTGCTTTACAGCAAGTAAAAAATGGTGCACAAATTATTGATATAAATATGGATGAAGGTTTAATTGAAAGTAAAGAAGCTATGATTCGTTTTCTGCGATTAATTGCGTCTGAACCTGAAATTTGTAAAGTTCCAATTATGATTGATTCATCAAAATGGGATGTCATAGAGTCTGGCTTGAAAAATCTACAAGGAAAAGGTATAGTGAATTCAATATCACTAAAAGATGGTAAAGAAGATTTTATTCGTCAAGGAAAATTAATAAAAAAATATGGAGCTGCAGTTGTTGTGATGGCATTTGATGAGAAAGGACAGGCAGATACATTTGAAAGAAAAATAAAGATTTGCAAGAGAGCCTACAGAATTTTAACTAAGAATGTGGGACTATACCCAGAAGATATAATTTTTGATCCAAATATTTTTGCTATTGCTACTGGTATTGAAGAGCATAATGATTACGGGAAGGATTTTATTGAAGCAACAAGAGTAATTAAATCTACTATGCCAAATGTTCATGTAAGTGGCGGTGTTAGTAATCTATCTTTTTCTTTTCGTGGTAATAATACAGTAAGAGAAGCAATGCATTCATGTTTCTTATTTCATGCAGTCAAAAATGGTATGGATATGGGTATTGTTAATGCAGGGCAATTAGCAGTATATGATAAGATTGATCCAAAGCTTAAGAATGCAATAGAAAATGTAATATTTAATAGAAATGAAAATGCTACCGATATTTTAGTCGAATTAGCTGAAGAGTTTAGAGGTATAAAAAGAGAAAGTAAAGAGAATGAGTCTTGGAGAACAATGGTTGTGGAAGAACGAATAAAGTATGCACTTGTTGAAGGAATTGATCATTATATTATAAATGATACCGAAGAAGCAAGAAAATTACTTGATAATCCTGTCCAAGTAATTGAAGGACCGTTAATGAGTGGAATGGATACAGTGGGTGATTTATTTGGGTCTGGTAAAATGTTTCTTCCACAAGTAGTTAAATCTGCTCGCGTTATGAAAAAAGCAGTAGCTCATCTTGTACCATATATTGAAAAACAAAAACGACATAGAAGCTTAAAAAGTTTTTCAAATGGGACTATTGTTTTAGCTACCGTAAAAGGTGATGTGCATGATATAGGTAAGAATATTGTTGGTGTTGTTTTGAGTTGCAATGGATATAATATTGTAGATTTAGGTGTAATGGTTTCTACTGAAAAAATTTTGAAAACTGCGAGGGAATTGAATGCAGATATTATTGGATTATCAGGTTTAATTACACCAAGTCTAGATGAAATGGTATATACTGCTTCTGAAATGAATAGACAAAATTTTAAAATTCCACTACTGATTGGTGGAGCTACAACTAGTAAAAAACATACTGCAGTAAAAATTGAAGAAAAATACCAGTCTTCTGTATTCCATGTACAAGATGCTAGCCGCTGTGTTGGGGTAGCAGCTAAACTTCTTAATTCAAAGGAGAAAAATGCATTTGTTCGCAAAAATAATGAAAGGAATCAATTAATTCGAGAATCATTTTTTGAAAATCAAAAGAATGTCAAATTATTATCATTAAGTGAAGCAAGGGAAAGAAAACCAAAAATAAATTATGACCCAGTTATACCAGCTAGACTGGGGATTAATTGCATAAATTCCATTTCCTTAAAGAAACTGTTAGACTATATTGACTGGTCTCCTTTTTTTCATGCATGGGAATTGAAAGGTTTATATCCTTCTATTTTGAATGATCCTCAAAAGGGAATTGAAGCAAAAAAATTATTTGAAGATGCTCGTAGATTATTAAAAATTATTATTGAATCAGAATCATTAGTTGCAAAAGCTGTTTATGGTATTTTTCAAGCAAAGTCAAATAATGAAAACGTAGAAATTATTCAAAATGACATCACTTTTCATTTTCCAAGGCAATTAATTGATAAAGGTCTTAACCCAAATTTTTGTTTGGCTGATTACATTTCACCCCATGGTGATGATTACATAGGTGTTTTTGCTGTGACATCAGGACATGGTTTAAATAAAATTGTTAAGCATTATGAATCTAAGTATGATGATTATAATGCTATAATGGTTAAGGTAATAGCAGATCGGCTCGCAGAAGCTTGTGCTGAATGGCTTCATAAAAAAATTAGAATGAAAGATTGGGGTTACTCTAAAAATGAAAAATTAAAAATTAATGAAATATTAAAAGAAAAATTTGTAGGTATTCGTCCAGCTCCTGGTTATTCTGCGTGTCCAGATCATAAAGAAAAAGATAAAATATGGAAATTATTAAATGTAGAAAAAGAAACTGGAATTCAATTAACAGAATCAAGAGCTATGTACCCCACTGCATCTGTTTGTGGTTGGTATTTTGCTCATCCAAATGCAAACTATTTCAGTGTTCTTAAGAATTTTATATCATGAGAATAAGAGATAAAATAAAAAAACCTCAGCGGCCTGTTGTAGCATATGAAATCTTACCTCCAAGAGAAAAGGATGGTACTTTAAATTCATATGCTGAAACTATAAGCTCTTTATTATCACAAACCCATATTGATGCTATCAACATCCCTGAAGTACATGATGAGATTGGACGAGGAGAGCGTCCAGTCTCTAATCAAAAAAGAGGAGAACCACGAGAATTTGGGATGCTTCTTCAAGATATTGTTGGAATAGAGGCAATTGTAAATAGAGTGGTGGTGCACTTACCATTTGATGAGCAAATGCGTTGGTTGGAAGAAACGAATACTAAATACGAAATAGAGAATTTGATTATAGTAGGCGGTGAATCAAGTAATCAACATTATCCTGGTCCTACTGTGAATCAAACTCTTAAATCAATTAATAACAAATTAAATAAAACTGGTGCAAATATTTTGTGTGGTGGTATATCAATACCTAGTAGAAAAGATGAATCAAAAAATTTAATAGATAAAAGTAATTGTGGTTCAGAGTTTTTTACTACTCAGGTATTATATGATTCGGAAAATATTATAAAAATGATTAATAATTATCAAAAAAGGTGTACCAATCTTAATACGTTTCCAAGAAGAATATTATTGAGTTTTGCGCCGGTATCATCACAAAAAAATATAGATTTTTTAAAGTGGCTAGGTGTGGAAATCCCGTATGACACAGAACGATATTTAAATGGAAGGCCTGGATCAATGACAGATAGGTCATTAGATGTTGCGGTTGAAGTAATGAATGAAATTTTGAATCATGTAGATAAAAATAATTTACGTGTTCCTGTAGGACTAAATGTAGAGCACATAATGTCTTATAATTTTCAATCATCCATAGAAATGTTGCAAGAATTGGCTAAGATATACAGAGAATTTTGTATAAAAACAAAGCAATATATTTGATTAATTTCGCGGTCACTTTTAAGATTATTTTAGAATTAATGAAGGAACTGTTATGAGTAACTTTTTATTTACATCTGAATCTGTCACTGAAGGACATCCTGATAAGGCTTGTGATGCATTTTCAGATGCAATATTAGATGATATATTATCCAAAGATAATGAAGCTCATGTTGCCTGTGAATCCTTAGCAACAAAGGGATTAGTAGTGATTTCTGGAGAGATAAGAACAATAGCTAATATTGATGTGGAAACAATTGTTAAAAATACAATTAGAGAAATTGGATATCATAAAGGAAACAGTGGTATAGACCCCGAGGATGTTAAAGTCTTATCTAAACTCCATGAACAGAGTCCTGAAATCGCACAAGGAGTAGATGCAGAAGATATATCTAATCAAGGAGCGGGAGATCAAGGACTAATGTTTGGTTTTGCTTGTAAGGAGACTCCTGAATTAATGCCACTTCCAATACAGATTTCTCAACGCCTAACCGAAAAATTAACTCAATTAAGAAAGAATGGAAAATTACCTTGGTTAAGGCCAGATGGGAAATCACAGGTATCTGTAAGTTATAAAAATGGAATTCCCGTGTCTGTTGATAAAACTGTTATCGCAACACAGCATGATGACATGCTTAATGAATATGGCTCAGAAGAAAATGAATTGAATTTTGTTAAAATGGAAGTTGTCAAGCATGTAATTAAACCAGTACTCGATTCGTATGGGTATGATTACAATATGGACTTTATTGTTAATGGCACAGGTCGATTTGTTTATGGTGGACCTGAAGCAGATACAGGGCTTACAGGTAGGAAAATTATTGTTGATACTTATGGCGGTTATGCGCCTCATGGTGGTGGTGCATTTTCAGGTAAAGATCCATCTAAAGTGGATCGCAGTGCAACATATATGGCAAGATATATTGCGAAAAATATAGTAGCAGCCAATTTAGCGGAGCGGTGTGAAGTGCAGTTATCTTATAGTATAGGCGTAGCAGAGCCTACATCTTTTTATTTGAAAACAATGGGGACAGGTAAAAAAGATGATGAATTTCTTACTAAATTGGCCAGAGATGTATTCCCGGTCAAACCTGGGGAAATAGTTTCACACTTAGATCTTAAAAAACCTCGCTACAGGCAAACTGCAGCGTATGGTCATTTTGGTAGAGAATTAGAACAATTTACATGGGAAAAAACTGATATGGTTGATACCCTGCTTCGAAAAATATAGGAGGAAAAATGTCAGAAACATTGTTGCACAGTATTGTAGAATCTATACCATACAAAATTAAGGATATTTCATTAGCTGAAGCTGGGCGAAAGGCATTAGATATTGCTGAAAAAGAGATGCCTGGTCTTATGGCAACACGGAAAAAATATGGTCCTGAAAAACCATTAAAAGGAAAAAAGCTTACGGGTTCTCTCCATATGACGGTAGAAACAGCAGTATTGATAGAAACTTTAGTAGAACTTGGAGCTGATATACGTTGGGCGAGCTGTAATATTTTTTCGACACAGGATCATGCTGCTGCAGTTATTGCTCAAAGTGGTGTGCCAGTATTTGCATGGAAGGGAGAATCACTAGAAGAATATTGGTGGTGTACATTACAGGCACTCACATTTCAAGATGGCACTGGCCCTGATTTAATTGTTGATGATGGTGGTGATGCAACCTTATTGATACATAAAGGATATGAATTAGAAGAGTATTATTCTAAGTATAATGAAATACCTAAGATCACTACAGAAATAGACGAAGAAAAAATCATCGAAAATTTACTTAGAGAAGTCTTGGGAAAAGATCCGAACCATTGGCATAAGCTTCAAAATAATATTATAGGTGTATCTGAAGAGACAACTACTGGCGTTCATAGACTTGTCCAGATGGAAAAGGAAGGTCATTTACTCTTTCCAGCGTATAATGTCAATGACTCTGTAACAAAATCAAAGTTTGATAATATTTACGGTTGCAGAGAGTCTCTTGCAGATGGTCTTAAAAGGGCTTTAGATGTTATGGTTGCTGGAAAAACAATAGTAGTATGCGGGTATGGAGATGTTGGTCGTGGTTGTGCTCAATCTATGCGTGGTTATGGTGCAAGAGTTTTAATTACTGAAATTGACCCAATTTGTGCGCTGCAAGCAGCAATGGAAGGTTTTGAAGTAACTACAGTAGAAAAAGCTCTCTCTGAAGGTCATATTTATGTAACTACAACTGGCAATAAAGATGTAATAACAAAAGATCATATGTATTCCATGAGAGATCAGGCAATTGTATGTAATATCGGACATTTTGATAATGAAATACAGGTAAATTTGCTTAATGATGATGCCTTAGTTCAAAGGGAAATTATAAAACCTCAAGTTGATCGTTATACATTTCCAGATGGACATCAAGTATTTTTACTTGCTGAAGGACGCTTAGTTAATCTAGGTTGTGCAACTGGTCATCCAAGTTTTGTTATGTCAAACTCATTTACTAATCAAGTAATGGCTCAAATAGCATTGGCAAAAGATGCACCTGAAATTGGAGTGTATATGCTTCCTAAGGAACTGGATGAAGAGGTTGCACGCCTTCATTTAAACCATTTAGGTGTGATTTTAACTGAATTAACTGATGATCAAGCAGACTATATTGGTGTCCCGAAGGAAGGTCCTTATAAGCCAGATCACTATAGATATTAATATAAGTTAAATATTAACAACAACTAACCCCGCATTAAAATGTGGGGTTTTTTGTTTTTGTAACTATCAGAATAATTTCACAAATTTAGGTGCGGAAGTCCAATACATTTGGCATAACATGAAGGTAAGACCGAGACATATCCAAACTAACTGGAAAAATGGTGTTACACATACTTTTCTAGTGCTAGTGCTTCTAGTGATAGTAGCATGTGATTTTGATATCCCCGAAAAATTTGAAATGCCTACATGGTACCTAGACCTTAAAATTCCATTAGTACAGACAAGATATGAAATGACGGACCTTGCAAACCCTGAAGCTGGTATCTTTCCAACAGATGATTCTTTGGGATTTAAAATTGTCCAAGAAGGTGAGATGCCTGCAACTACTTTACCTAAATTACCTGTAATTCCAATAGAACTAGACCAGTCAATATCATCAGGTGAAATTCCAGGTATTAGTCTAGATATTGAATTACCTGGAATAGCAGTTGAACAAAAAATTGATGCAGTTTTATATGATCTAGCAATCTATCAAGACACAGCGAAATGGTGTGATATTGTGACTATCGACCTAGGATTTGGATATTCGCAGGATACTTTAATTTGTGTAACTGATACAACTGAAGGTGTGCCTCCTCAGCTTCAAGGAACCACAGGTGATACTTTAGGTAGATTATTTTCATTCCCCATTCCAGATGACACTGTCAGGCACATGACTGGTGCAAATTATAATTCCCTGATTGTTGTGTTGTTTGACTCGTTGATGGGAATAGTATCATCGGCCATAGATACAACTATTGATTTGGGTTTATCATCAATAGATCTTCCTGATGATCCCGCAATTATTGCCAGTATAGATAGTCTCATTATTGCTAGTCATGTATCTAATAGTACCTATCGTACACTCTTCAAGAATAATGGTATCCCTACTAACCTTAAAAATATTTCTTCATATTTAGTTACGGGGAATAGCATACCATTAAATGATTCTCTTGCGAGTCATAACAAAACTTCTGTACAGACTGATTCTACTTTTGAAAAAACCACTGATTTATCTGAAAAAGGACTTACGAGCTTTCTTAAAATGTTTACAAATATGTCTCTTGCAGCAGCTCCAGATGATAGTATTCTACAATTTAATCCTGGATCACTATACGTAGATTTCCAATTAGCTTTTCAAATGTTTGGTATAAGTGATATTGCTGTAACTACAAATCAAGTATCACTGTCAGATGGTCTTGAAATGGAGCCTGTCGTTATTCCTGAAATGGACATGACAGAAACAGGAATTAGTCGAATGGAAATTTATGAGAACACCTTGCAAGAGGGCGTTAATTGTGATCCCAGTGAATGTATAAATGGGTTGGAGATTTCAAACCTTAATGCAACATTTCCTTTTAAGACGAGTTTTTATTTGAGTTTTGATAATTTTTTTGATGAGAATGGTAATCAACCTGTTTTTATCATTGATACTCTTCATAGAGATTCAGCTGCAATCAATAAACTATTTAACATGGAAGGGTACAAATTAAAAAGTACTGTACCTGATAATGATGGTGATGGTTGGGCAGATAGCGCATTTACAACATTTGATCTGGCATTAGATATTGAAATTCCTGAACAAAATGCTAGGATACCTTTAGATGGTTCACCATTAGGTGAGTTTACAATGGATTTGAAGCTTGATAAACTAGAGTTTTCATCCATTGGTGCTAACCTATTTATGGAATTACCATCGGATCCACAAGAGCAAGAGTTTCCTCCAGGCTTTACTGGTGCGATACCAACTGAAGCTCAAATAGAAATTATTTTCAAAAACCAGATTCAATTACCTATACAAATGAATATGGATTTTAAAGGCTACAATTCCCTAGGTGAGCTAACCTACCTTCCAGTAAATATTGACAATGTTGGGTATCCATGCATGGATGATGGAGATTGCGATAATGTTCCAGATACTGATACTGCTTTAACTATTATTGCTCTGAATAAGTTGGGTACGACAATCACAATTTATGAAGATATTGAAGATACTATTCCTTTTTACCAAAATACAGAGATACCTTGTGATACTTGTGCAACTATTATTGATTTATTAGCATCTAATCCAACAACATTAATTATAGATCCCAAAGCTAAAGTTGATGGACGTGGTAGAATAGAGGGAGGTAAAGCACTTGGAGGCGGGTTTAGAGTAACAATTCCTTTTGTTCTTCAACTTTTACCAATGACATTTATGGGAGGAACAGCAACAAAAATAGAAGAATTTGAGCATGATACACGATATAAAATAAGGAATAGTCTAATAGAGACAAACCTTGTTTCAAATATAACAAATGCAATGCCTTTTGGTGCTGAAGTTGCAGTTTTAATGAGTAATGATTCAGTGTTTCCTACTGATACTTCAAGGGAACAATTAATTTATTTCAGAGATTCAGTATTAGTGAAGAATGACCCCATAATGTACGAATCTACCGATAGTCTATATATTATTAAAAAATGTAGTGATCTTTCTCCTGATAGTAGCAATATCTATATTTATAAAATTATGACAGATTATTCCGAATGTGTAGATGGATTGCCCTATATTGTGAAGTCAGAAGGTTCGGCTACTGATACAGTAATTTCATATGTAGATACTCTTTTCAAATTTTACTTACCTAATCCTAATTCATACTATGGTGCAGATGATACATTAGGTTTTCCTGAAGGAATGGTTGCAGAACCTGGGTCAGGGATATACGAGAGCACAATTGATTCATCTAAAATTTACTTATTAACGGATTTTGGTGATCATTACACTATGCCGCGATTTCACATCCCTGGTACCGATAGTATTGGTGTTTTTCTTTCAGTAAATGATTTCTTAGAATTTAGTTCATTTATTACATTTAGATTAAGTAGCTCTGGGGCATTTGGGTCAGTGGAAAATGAATTAATAATAACTTACCCTAATGGTGGACCTGGAGAAATTCTATTTACTGATGAGATTTATGAAATATTATGGGCTTCCTATGGTGCAGGTAGTGAACTTGTAAGCTTATTTTTCTCTACTTCTACGAGTAATGATACGACTAAATATAAAAAAAGATCATGTGTAATAAATGATGGTTGGACTGTGATTGAAGAAAATATTGAAAATACAGGATCATTTAGCTGGGACTTATCATCTAGTGGATTATCTGAAACTGATTCATTAAGACTGAAAATTATTTCTTCAGATGGACAATCTTGTGATATCAATGGTTCTTTTATCAAAGTAAAATCCCCGAGCAGATCACTTAATTTTGCTGGTAAACCGCAACTAACAACTTTACACAGATGAAAAAATATGCTTTAGTAATAATTTTTATTGTTTATTCAATTCAGGCTCAGACGAAGCGTGACCCAAGAGTTGTTGCTATGGCAGGAGCATATACAACTATTGCTGAAGGTGTTTTCAGTATTGGCTATAATCCAGGTCTAATTGGTTTACAACAAGACAAGCCTTACATGATTCAAGGTTTTCAATTGGATTTTGGATTTATCGGGAATTTTTTCTCAATAGAAAATATAGCACAGTACAGTGGTGATACTTTGAATACTAAGGAAAAAAATAGACTTTTTAATACATTGAGAGAAGCAGATGGTTTATCTTTTTTTATGGATACTCATATGCCGATACCATTATTAAATATTTCAAGGAATAATCTAGCATTTACAGCTAACAATATAATTTTACAAAATTATAAGCTTCCGATAGGATTACTTGAATTAATTTTTTATGGTAATGGACAAAAAGCAAATCTTGATCTGGAATTTAATTATGAAATATTAGGCATAAATGAATATGGTTTATCTTTTGGCATACCATTCAAGTATATGTCCTTTGGGATTACAGCAAAATATATTCAGGGTCTGTTTTATTTGGGTGTTGATGAAGATTCTTCTTCATCTCACTTAATAACAGATGATTTAGGCATATATGGTAATGGGAAATATATTATACGCCAAGGTGTAGGTGGTACAGGTTTTGGTGTAGATATAGGCGCGGTTTCAAGACCTTTAAATGGTTGGACTTTCGGTGCATCTTTAATTAATGCGGTTGGAAGTATTCGTTGGGAGCAAGGATCTGAAAATGGCAATACTGGGATAAATCCCCTAACGAATAATTTTTATCCATTTACATGGGGTGATGAAACTTTAGACCCAAATGAATCAATATTATATACATTTAATATTGATACAATTCGAGCTGATAAATTATCGAATGATTCTCTATTTACAAATGAAACGGTCTTTTTTATTCCAAAAAAGACAAAAGATTTTGAGACTCGTATTCCAGCAACATTTCGTTTAGGTTTATCCAAAAATTTTGGCAATTTTTTAATGGCATCAGATCTTGTTGCTGGATTTGAAAACAAATATTATTCACAGAAGCAATGGAAATGGTCAATCGGTACAGAATGGACAAGAATGCCTAATCTACCACTTCGTATTGGATTTGGTTGGGGTGGTGGAGATATGCAAGAATTGGGAATGGGATTTGGATTGCGTAAAAGTAGGTTTATGTTTGATTTTGGGTTTGCTTTTAGAAATGGGATGTGGTTGCATACTATGAAAGGGTTAAACCTTTCTTTTGGAATTACATTTTTAGGTAAACAGAAAAGTAATGATTTATTAGATGACGATGGTCCACAGCCCCAGCCAATAGAAGAAAATTAAAATTTTCCCACTATGTTTTCGCTTTTTTGAATAGTATTATTCCACCAATAATAAATATTATATTTCCTAACCAGGCTGATAGAATAGGTGCCAATATACCTTTAAATCCAAGAGATTGTCCAAACTTAATAAATGCATAATAGCCAAAAATCACAAATACGCTAGCACCTGCAGCAAACGAAAATCCTCCTTTTTCTTTTAATACAACTAAAGGTATCCCACAAAGAACTACTATCAAGTTAGTAAAAGCAAAGGATATTTTTAGATAGCGGGTCACTTCCCACTTTAATGTATCAACTCCATTCGATTTTAGTTTTTCAATCATATCTGTCAATCTATAATAATCTAATTCATCTGGTTTTCTTGCTTGTTGTTGTATATCACTTGGTGTAAACCCAAGTTTGATGAGTGTATCTTTTGTACCTAAAATTACATTTACCTCGTTACCATCTTCATTAAAATTTCGGATAGAATAATCTTTCAGAGTCCACATTTCTGCTTGCTCATTCCAGTTTATTTTTTTCGCATCAATTCTTGTGCGAATAGATGTATTACCTAAACCTATAAAAGTTAAATCATTCCCAGTGGTTTTTTGAATATAATATTTAGCTAAAGATATATGTGAGTTTGAGCTTTTTTGAAGTACGATATCTTTTAATAATTTTTTTAATTTATGTCTGGATTTTTTTTTAACATAGTCTCTATCGATTTCAAATCGTTTTTCATTGCCATATGCCACCAGTTTATTATCAAGAATAAAAGATATTCCTGAAAGTAATAAACCACAAAATATAAGAGGAATAGCTAAACGATAGAGACTTATACCGGATGCTTTCATAGCTGTCCATTCGTTCCGTTTTGCAATTGCCCCAAAGCTCATAACTGTAGATATCAATACAGACATGGGTAGACCAATACTCAAAAAATATGGTAGAGTATAAAAATAATATTTTAAAACAATATTGCTTGGTACTTGATTATCAATAAAACGATCTAAATTCTCAATAAGATCAACGATAATAAATATAGATAGAAATCCTATGAGTGATAAACCAAGGATAATAGAAAATTGGCGAATGAGATATCGGTCAAACTTAATTAGCATTATATTCTATACTATTTAAAGCGAATTTCAGGATAATGTACCAATAATAAAATGATATAGAATGAATATTTATAAATTTTTAGATTCTTCAATTTCTGCATTAGCTGGTTTTCTCTGGGGTACACCATTAGTATTGTTGCTTCTAGGCGGCGGGATATTTTTTGTTTTTTATAGTCGTTTAATTCCTCTGCTATATTTTAAACATGGCATCGATATCCTAATGGGTAAATATGATTCTGATGATGCGCCCGGTCAAATAACACATTTTGAAGCACTTTCTAGTGCACTAGCAGGTACGGTTGGAATGGGAAATATAGCTGGTGTTGCTGTTGCAATTCATACAGGTGGACCTGGTGCTATTTTCTGGATGTGGGTTACTGCGATATTAGGAATGAGTACAAAATATTTTACATGTACTCTTGCTGTTATGTATCGAGGAAATGATGATAAAGGTGAGATTCAGGGTGGTGTAATGTATTTTATTGAAAAAGGTCTAGGAGAAAAATTCCGACCATTATCGATAATGTTTAGTGTCTCAGGTCTATTTGGTAGTCTTGTATTTTTCCAAGCAAATCAATTATCTCAAATAATTAGAGATTTTATTTTTACACCTTTGGTATTATTTCAAGAAAATATTTTTATTGGTAATCTTTTAACGGGAATTTTTGTTGCTGGATTAGTGGGTGTAGTTATTTTTGGTGGTATTCAACGTATTGCAAAGGTTGCAAGTAAGATGGTTCCCTTTATGGTTGGAATCTATTTATTTGTTGCAATCATTATATTAGGAAAAAATTTTTGGAAAATACCTGAGATATTTTCTTTGATTATTCAAGATGCTTTTACTGGATCAGCAGTAACAGGTGGAGCGTTAGGTAGTATGATTATAATTGGAGTTCGTCGAGGATTATTTTCAAATGAAGCAGGTACTGGAACAGAAACTATGGCACATGGTGCTGCCAAAACAAAAGAACCAGTTAGAGAAGGATTGGTTGCAATGCTTGGACCGTTTATTGATACAATCATTGTTTGTTCTATCACGGCTATGATCATTCTAATTAGTGGTGTATATAATCTGGATTACAATGGAGTAACATTGACAGCTGCAGCATTTGAAGCTGAGCTTGGGTTATCTGGCCAAATATTTTTAATTATTGCAGTCTTGACATTTGCATTTTCAACAATGTTTGGCTATTCTTATTACGGTAGAAAATGTGTTAGTTATTTATTTGGTACTCGGTGGAAAAGTGCATATAACTGGGTATATATAGTGACTATAATTATTGCTTCAGTAACATCCATAGATATTGCCGTCAATTTTGTAGATAGTGCCTATGCATTAATGGTTATTCCAACAATGGTTGGAACCCTTCTACTTTCACCAAAAGTTATAACTGAATCAAAACGATATTTTTCTAGTTTATAATTCACCGCTTAAAAGATTCCAACCTCTAGATTTTGTTTTGATATCCAATTGAATCCAATCCGAAAATGCTTTGATTACAGAATCTGTTTGATGGTCGAGGACACCACACAGAACAATTTTTTTTAATGTGATATTTTTTAATACGGGAGATAGTTTGATTAAAATAATAGAAAGAATATTAGCGACTACTATATCGAATGAATGTTCGATGGATTTATAATTCAAATCTAAAAATGGAATATCATAACCATTTAATTCATTGTTATGATTTGCATTTTCAATCGCTCTTGTATCTATATCAACTCCTGTAATATGTTTAACCCCCAATGCTCTTGCTGCGATGGATAATATTCCTGATCCGGTTCCATAATCTAAAATCGAATTTGATTGCTTTATATTTTTTTCGAGCCACTGTAAACAGAGTTGTGTAGTGGGATGTGAACCTGTACCAAAACCACTTCCAGGATCAATAATTATAGTATTACCTTTAAAATTTTCATCAATTTTCCATGGTGGTACAATACGCAAGGATGGAGAAATTATAATTTCATTAAATTTGGATTGGGTGTGTTTGACCCAGTCAGTATCATGAAACAGATTTTCAAAATATTCGAAAGGTGTATTTGGATTGAGTTTTTTTGATATTTCATGAATCAGTTTTTCAGTTGGGTAATCGAACTCAACAAGTAATATAATATAATGAGTATCGCCATGAATTATCATTTGCTTATCATTATAATGAAACCAGTCGGAGGTTTTAGGATTTCTTTTATCTTTGACCGTAACAGATAAAACTTCTAATTCAATTAAGTCATCAATTAGATCATCTAATTTTTCCCCAGGTATGTTTAGAGTAATATTTTTCCAGGTCTTCACAGATTCGTAATTTACATGATATGAAATCA
>CAZEER010000007.1:0-33599 GCA_964511215.1 uncultured bacterium
ATCCTGAAAATTCATAACCACTCCTTAAATAATTCTATAGTCCATTTTAATTTTTTACGAGATTTAATTAAAATAATAATATTTCTAATGATAATAATTCTAATCATGGGACAGGATATCCACTCATATACAAAGAATTTGCAAAATATTCTATAAAAATAAAAAGGATTAGATTATTGTTGAAATTTTATAATCTGAAAATCTAATCTACCTGTAAAATTATATGCATTCAGAATAACTTTTGTAGGAAATCCAATATGTTTTAAAGAATCCTGGCTTGTATATATGATATCATTGAAGACACCTCCATTTATGATCGTATCACCTTCATCATTCACCAAATAGAGGTATGTCGAATCTGATTGACTTATATTTAAGTCTTTAATCACGAGTGTAGTCAAAATTTCATCTTCTATGGCACCTGCGAATAAAAGGTCCCATTCATTATTATCAGTATAATCGTAACCTAAAATGGATAGAGAAAAATAATCAGATTCATTTGTAATGGCAGGAATATTTTCAAGTAATCCATCAGTATATTCTGGAGGACCTACACAACTAGAGAATATAATAAATAAAGTAACAGTATAGAGTGTAAGCAATCTCATTCATTAAACTCAGTTATCTTATCGTGCTTACCCAACTGAAGCTCCGAAATTTTGGCCATTGGTTTTTCAAGCTGATTTCGGCGAGTTGTAGCAAGCTTTTGATAGTGATTATTGAGAGTATCAAGTGTTCCTTCAAATTTTTTCATCTGCACAACATACTCCTCCCACTGTTGTTTAAAAACGCCTACTAGTTCCTGCATCTGACCAGCTTTTTGTTCCATAGAAAAATTAGAAACAGCCTGCCTAATGAGTGACAATACAGCATAAAGAGTTATTGGAGAACATAAAATTATTTTTTTTTCAAGTGAGAAATCAATAAGAGAACTATCTTCCTGGTTTAAAAACGAATATATACTTTCATTTGGAATAAATAATAATACATAATCAACAGTTCCACCTCCCGGATCTATATAGGAGCGTTTTGAGACTTCTTTTATACGATCTCGGACATCTTTTAAAAAAGCTTTTTTTTCACTTTTTTTATCAACCTCATTTGAAGCAGAAATATATTTTTCATAGTGACTGAGTGGGAATTTTACATCCATATTAAGAGTTTTTTCGTTTGGTAGAATAAAGGTAAAATCAGGTCGATCAGTTCCTGCTTGAGCTTGCTTATTATAGTTTATACCTTCACTTAACCCAATAAAGTTTAGGATATCTTCAACCATCCTCTCTCCCCATTGACCACGCGCCTGTGAGCTCGAGAGTATTTGCCTTAATTGAGAGGTTGTGTCAGTCAACTCACCTACTCTCTTTCGAGATTCCTCCATTTGAGATTTTAAAGCTACTGTATTTTCAGAAAGATCTTTCAAATCATTATTCATCTTTTGTAATGTTGAATCAATTAGCTCTTTTTTCTTACCTAATTGTTCATTTGATCGACCTAAAACAGATGAAAACTTATCTTCAGCTAATTCTAGAAACTGTTTTTGATTAAAAAGTAAGGCTTCATTTGATAAGTCACCAAATACATCCTTTAATTGTTTTCGAGCATCAGCAATTGTATCAAACTCTCGTTGACGAAGATACCAAATAATTGTACCACCAATTAAAAATCCAGCAATAAATAAAATGGCACCCGACATTTCCATGTTGTTAAAGAGTCAAAGCAAAAGAGTCGACTAAAATACCTGGACATGTTGTGACACCGAGAGATCGAGATCCATAGGTACTTACCTCAGGTACCACAGTTAATTTATTTTCCACTTCACATAATTGGTCACCAAAAAATCGATAAAAAGAATCATCAAATCTCATAGTCTCTATAGGTGCAACAATTTCCCCACCTTCTACCCAAAAACAGGCATAACGTGTCAAACCTGTAATCCTACCTCCAGAATTATCACTCCAGTTGAGATAATGGATATTAGACAAAAGGAGACCCTTATCTAAATGCTTTAGCACTTCATCATGATTGAGATTACCTGGCTCCATTCTTGGAGATCGCATATACTCTCCATGCTCAGCATAATTTGATTCAACATTATATTCTTTTGCCGATCGAGAGCTAACTAATGTATTATCCAATTTACCTTTGTTAATTAGAGATAGAAATTCCGGAGATACTTCTCCATTAGAGTTAAATTTAGGACAAAATCCTTGTGAAAAATCTTCTACAATTGTGAATTTAGGTGAAAGACGCACATCTTCATGTCGCATACGACCAAATCCACTGCAGCCCTGCCTTAATGAAGCTTCGCTAATTCCATTCCATGAAAACATACCTAAAAAATCTGCAACAGCTGCTGCTTCAAACCAGGTTCTATACTTCCCTGTATCTACTTTGATAGGCTTCCGTTCCATTAATGTCAGTTTTCTTTTACTACGGAGAACATATTTTTCATATTCATCCTGACTCCATTCATTACCAGCAAAACATCCCTTAACCATTTGATGCTCGGAAGTAACTAAAGAATAATCTAAACAAAATGACTCCGTCTCATACCAGTGTTTCTGCCCTAGATTATTCGCATTACCTCTAAACATCTTTCCATTAGCAAATATACCCACAAAATCCATACCCTGCATAACAGGCACAAGAGCATCAACTGCATTTTCAAATGGTAATCCATCGGATACCTTAATATCACAACTTGAAGCAAAATTTTCCGGTAATACTAAAAATGGATCCACAGGAATTTCTTCAGATTCTATCCTCATACGATCTATTTCTTTCCTACCCTTTTCAATATCTATATTATTGTGACCAGAAACAGTAAACTCACCATAACATGTCCTACCATTTGAAATAAATTTTAAAGAAAGAGCTGCATCATCTACGAGACCTGTCTGACGAACAGAGGCATTATTAAAACGAATAAATTGACTGTTTTCACCAACAAATGAGATAACCAAATATTCCCCATTTTTTAAATATGAAAATAACTCATCACTTAAATCATTAAATATATTTTGCATTATACCCCTCCAAAAACTTGTACATTTTCAAATAAACACACAGGAGATGCATGACCTACCCTAATAATTTGATTTGGTTCTCCTTTTCCACAATTTGGCGTACCATAAATCCCAAATGTATCCTCATTTCCTACACCCTTTAGGTTGTTCCAAAATGGAGTTGAAATACCACGGTAATTGGGGTTTTTTACAGTTTTTGTTAATCTCCCATTTTCAATAAGCTTACCATACTCACAACCAAACTGAAATTTGTTCCTATAATCATCAATTGACCATGATTTATTACTCTCCATATAGACACCATTATCAACACTCCCAATTAAATCATCAAGTGTAGATTCTCCAGGTTCAAGATTAATGTTTGCCATCCGATCAATTGGAGCACGATTCCATCCACTAGAACGAAAATTTGCGACTCCCTCTAGACCAGATCTTATTTGGCTTTCTTGTCCCCCCAGACCCCTCACTAAGACACCATCTTTAATCAAATACTCTTTAGTGGCTTTTAATCCTCCGTCATCAAAAGCATAGGATGCAAATTCTGATTCCATGGTAGGATCAAAAGTGATATTCATTAGTTTTGATCCATACTGGAGGGAACCAAAATCTTCTAACTTAACAAAACTCCATCCTGCATAGTTTCTTTCATCTCCTAGTATACGATCTACTTCCAGAGCATGGCCAATACTTTCATGAATCTGGAGCATCATTTGATCTGAAGCAATAATTACGTCCATTTCTCCGGTCGGACATTCATCAGCAGAGAGTAGTTCAAGCGCTTGCTCTCCAATACGATCTGCATTCGCAAAAATTTCATATTGGTCAAAATATTCCATCCCCATTTGCCTACAGGTGCCACGCATTCCTCCAAAGGTTCTTGTTTGCTGGTTAGACCCCTCAGCAGCTGTGGCACTTAGATCAAACTCAAGCATCAAAAAGTCTTGCGAAATATCACTGCCATTTGAGCTAATAAACTTAAAATTTGTCTCTATAATCTGACATAGTGCAGATGCACTAACAATTTTATCAGACACTTTCAAATGGTTATAAGCATCTAATAATAAGTTATTCAGACTACCAGCTGATAGATGATTTCTATCCTTGATATAAGGAGATTTATATTCTCCCTTATACGATGGCCGTGCACTTTCATCAAAATTATACAAAGCATGTTGAGAAGCAACTTTTGCTTGTTGGAAAGCTTTTTCTGCTGCCAAAGATACACCTTCGACAGACATATTTGGTGTTCCATAATATCCAAATTGCCCATCTGCCAAAACCTCAACCATGACTCCGTGTGTAACAGATCTGGCATTTGTGACTGGTACACCATCTCTAATCATTCTAGGTGTTTGTGCCTCATATACTTCACGTATACCAACCCACTGAGCAGGGACATCAATCGCACTTAGTAATTCTTTTAAATCGATATTTTGTTTCATGATTTATCACTCATTTATTTAAATACTAAATAGATAATTAAAATAGTAGCTGAAAATAAACCGATAGAGTATGAAAAAAAATTGATTCTATTATATAAAACTGGAAATTACAGGGCATAAAAATAATTAATATTTTTGGAATTAACATGTTTAAAGTGTCATTTTGACAGTTATTAGGTGTTTGTAAATTTTATTTTACGCCATTTTGTCTTTTTAATATTGCAATTATGCTTAAAAAAGGTATTGGCATTTAATTTGTTGATATGAAAATAAACAATAACGTAATAGGAGTTTCAAATGACACTTGTAAAATGGAAAACAAAACCAACATATGTTTATGATGAAATGAGCAATATGATCGATGCAGCATTCGACCGAGACTGGAAGTTTGATTTAAATTCTTCCCACGATTACACTCTAGCTGTCGATATAAAGGAAACTGATAAATCATTTATTATATTCGCTGATATACCAGGACTTACAAAGAAGGATATCAAGGTTAAGATAGTTGATAA
Source organism: uncultured bacterium (assembly GCA_964511215.1). Taxonomy (GTDB): domain Bacteria; phylum Fidelibacterota; class Marinisomatia; order Marinisomatales; family UBA1611; genus CAZEER01. The sequence continues at coordinate 4,984 of CAZEER010000007.1, forward strand.
AATGCTCAATATCACTGGAGAACGAGTTAGTGAACCTGACCAAAATAATGATTACTATCATTATCGTGAACGTCAAATTGGTTTATTCAACCGATCTTTTAAACTGCCCGAATCTGTTGATGAAGAAAAAATATCTGCTAATTTTAAAAATGGTATTTTGAAAATTGAGCTACAAAAACACAAAAACATGCTCCCTGTCAATAGAGATATAAAAATAAATTAAATACAAACCTGATTAATGGGGTGGGTATATATAATACATAAAACCCACCCCCTAATAAAACTATGAAATATTATGACTAATAAATCTTCAACATCAAGTCCTGAGGAAAATGTAAATCCTTTAAAAAAATATGGCATTAATCTTACAACACTAGCTCAAAATGGAAAAATTGATCCTGTAATAGGCCGAGAAAATGAGGTACGAAGGATTGTCCAGATATTGTCGAGAAGAAAAAAAAACAATCCGGTGTTAATTGGTGAACCTGGTACAGGAAAGACAACCATAGTAGAGGGACTAGCAAAGAGAATAGTTGATGGTGATATCCCTGAAAATCTAAAAGGTAAACAGCTTATTTCTTTAGACTTATCTGCAATGGTAGCAGGAGCAATTTATAAAGGTCAATTCGAAGAAAGAATCAAAAATTTTATAGATGCTGTTAAAGAAAAGGATGGTGAAATTATTATATTTATTGACGAATTACATATGATAGTCGGAGCAGGTGGTCAAGGTCAATTAGATATTGCTAATATAATTAAACCTGAATTATCTCAAGGAACATTCAAAGTTATTGGAGCGACTACTCTAAATGAATACCAAAAATATGTGGAAACTGACTCTGCTCTTGAGCGAAGATTTCAACAAATCTATATTGCTGAACCTAATGTAGATGATACAATAACAATACTCCGAGGTATTAAAGATAAATATGAGCTACACCACGGTCTAAACATTAGAGATTCTGCGCTTATTGCGGCATCTACACTGTCCGATAGATATATTGCTGATAGATTCTTACCAGATAAGGCTGTTGATTTAGTAGATGAAGCGGCATCTAAACTGCGAATAGAAATGAATTCTGCTCCGGAATTAATTGATAGGTTAAAAAGAAAAATCGTAAAACTCGAAGTTGAAAAAGAAGCACTGAAAAAAGAAAAAGATACAAAATCTAGACAACGGCTTGAAAAATGTGGAAAAGAAATCAATTCTACTAATAATGAGCTACGCAGCAATATGGTTCTATGGAATAAGGAAAAAGACTTTGTGAAAAGTATTTCAAAACTGAAAGGACAATTAGAGAATGCTAAAAATGAAATGACAATCGAACAAAAGAATGCTAACTATGCTATTGCTTCTAAAATTCAATATCACACAATACCAGAAATTCAGGAACGAATTGAACAAGATAGTGAGAAACTCGAAAAGGCTCAATTCATAAAACTCGAAGTCACCGCAGATGATATAGCCGAAGTCGTAGCTAAGTGGACTGGAATCCCAATTGATAAAATGTTAGAAGGTGAAAAAGAAAAACTTTTGAAATTAGAGAACAATCTCAGAAAACGAGTTATAGGACAAGAAGAAGCACTCACTAAAACCTCTGATATTATTCGTATGTCAAAAATGGGAATAGTTGATAAAAATAAACCACTCGGATCATTTCTTTTTATGGGTAATACAGGAGTGGGGAAAACTGAATTGGGTAAGGCACTAGCTGAATCTCTTTGCGACGATAAGAAATCCTTGGTCCGTATTGATATGAGTGAACTAATGGAACAACACTCGGTAAGTAAATTGATAGGTTCTCCACCGGGATACATTGGCTATGACGAAGGTGGATATTTAACTGAAAAGATTAGAAGAATACCTTACTGTGTAATTCTTCTTGATGAAATTGAGAAAGCACACCCAAGTGTATTAAATATATTATTACAAATATTGGATGATGGTCAACTAACTGATTCAAAAGGTAGAAAAATTAATTTTAAAAATACTATAATTATTATGACTACCAACCTGAAAGAAGAAGAACTCAAAGAATTTATGAAACCTGAACTGCGAAATCGCATTGATGAGATTATTCAGTTTAATGATCTAGATAAAAAACTAATGAAAAAGATTGTGGATATTCATATAAAACAAATGCTAGATAATCTAAATAAAGAAGGAATCGAATGTGAAGTTAGTAAAAGAGTAACAGAATATTTGGTAGAAAATGGTTATCAACCCGAATATGGAGCAAGACCTATCAAAAGAATAATACGAAGAGATATCCTTTCAAAAATTTCAAGATTTATGCTAGAACAACCCAGTATAACTAAAATTAAGATAGATTATCAGAATAAAATCAAGATTGTAGGATTAAACTTCTATAAAAAAGTAATTTAGAATTAGAACACTTTTCCTTTTATTGGTAAATCTATTTTTGCACAGGCCTTTTTTAAGGATTTTTTCACCTTCATAGGACCACTGAAAAATACACTGCTCAGCATATCAGGGTAATTAGACCTAATACTCGACATCGTATCCATCCAGTCTGGTATCCCGAAATGAGATTTTTCCCACAAATTGTCAACCAGATTAACGTTTGTCTTATTATTTCTAAGATTTGTTGTAATATAAAGCAATCTTTCTTTGAACTCTTCCGGTGATTTATCAATAAAAAAAATATGATAATTAAAGAATCCTACTGTATCATCATTTTCAATATCTTTTAATAACTTTGTGAACCATTCGAAATAATTTTGATCTTCAATTACCCAGCAAAGATCAATTTTCTTTAGCAAAATATTTTCTGATCCATTGTTTAAACGCAATGCTATATCCTGAAGAATTGGCGCAATTCGTGATATTCCATTACCAGCACCGACTAGTATTGCATGCTCAGTATCTAATATAGCTCTACTAGATTCTCCATATGGTCCATCTATACGCATTTCCCAATTTAAAGATGTATCTTTTTCAATAACACCTAAGGTCATATCATAGAGTTTTTCCGACCACTTATTATTTGATTTAATATGGAGCACCAAGTCTCCCTCATCAGTTTTTCGAATAATATTAAAAGGAAACCATTGATTTTTTGAAATCTCTGTGCAATTCAAATAAAGATAGTCTCCTGGGGAAAATGTAAAACCATCTGATATTGTTATAGCCAGTTCAAGTACTTTTGATGGTAATAGACTAATAGATTGCAACTCAACACGGTTTCTATTTTTCTTCCTATTAAATAGAATATTATAAAAGAAAATTAGCCTTGGAATTAACAACCATTTAAATAGGCTAATATCCTGTACCTGGAGACCCAAGTTGCTCCATTGATTTTCCTTTTTTGATTTTAAATTAGTTGCAATATTTTCATAACGTTCAGGCAATAGCCAATGGAGTGGATTTACTGCAAATCCTTCAATGAAGTCAGGGTAATCGTGAGCTACATCTAAAAATTCTTTAAAATCTATTGTGTTACTTTTATCTTTGTCAGCTCTTTTAAAAAATTCTTCAACTAATAAATCAAGCTGAAACTGATCAAAATCAAGGTTATTTTCAATAAAACTTTGTTGGATTAACACTTTTAATTCATGACGGTCAATAAAACCACTGTTATCAAGATCATGAAGCTCAAAGGCAAAATGAATTTTTTCTGATTGGTCACCATTAACTATAGATCCGATTGTACCTATAAATTCATTATAATCAATCGTTCCACTTCCATCTTTATCAAAAATATCAAATAACCTATTAGTTATTTCTTTATTAGAAAGTTTTAATCCATCTTGAAACTCGTTTCTGTCAATTAGTTGATCTTCACCTGCGATTTCTTTAAATCTATTTTTCAGATCAATTAAAAATGGACCTGGCAGTTTTTTAGATGTATTAATCAATTATGTTTTCCATGTTAAGATACATAGTAGTCCCTTAATTTATCTAAAGCAGTTAAAGTCAAATAGACTAATTTCAAAAGGCTCAGTTAAATGATACATGATAATATACTAACTACTATTGGTAACACACCTGTAGTAAAAATAAACAAAATAGGTGACACCCTCGACTGTGAATTATATGCAAAATGCGAATTTCTTAACCCTGGTGGATCCATTAAAGACCGTATTGGATGGAAAATGGTTGAAGACGCTGAAAAATCAGGAAGAATTAAACCTGGAGATACACTTATTGAACCAACATCTGGTAATACCGGACAAGGTATCGCACTCGCATCTGCAGTTAAAGGCTATAGGTGCATAATAACAATGCCTGAAAAAATGAGTAAAGAAAAACAAATTGCCCTTGAAGCTCTCGGTGCAGAAATTGTGCGTACTCCAACTGAAGCAGCATTTGATGCACCAGAAAGTCACATCGGAGTTGCAAAAAAACTGCAGGGTGAGATTTCTGATTCTCATATTCTTGACCAATATGGAAACCCATCTAATCCTGATGCACATTATTTTGGCACGGCAGAGGAAATTCTAAATGACTTTGGTAAGGATCTTCAAATGGTCGTAATGGGCGTTGGTACAGGAGGCACAATTACAGGAGTCGCGAAACGACTCAAGGAAGAGATCCCAGATGTAATTATTGTTGGGGCAGATCCTGTTGGATCCATACTAGGAGGTGGCGAAACAGTTGAGCCTTATTTAGTTGAAGGTATTGGGTATGATTTTTTCCCTGATGTACTTGATAACAGTCTCGTAGATGAATATGTAAAAACGAATGATGAAGAATCCTTTATTATGGCGAGACGGATTATTAAAGAAGAGGGACTGCTCTGTGGTGGATCCTCTGGCAGCGCTATGGTTACTGCATTAAAATCTGCAATAAAATTAAAACCAAAACAAAAATGCCTTGTAATTCTTCCAGATGGTATCCGTAATTATATGACAAAATTCCCTGATGATGATTGGATGACATCGGAAGGTTTTGGCTTAAAATAATTTGAAATATTTATTCTATACATTTATAACTATTTTTATACTGGTTTGGGTCATACCTGTTATATACCTTTCTTCGCAAAACCCCGAAGTCCAATGGAACTGGGATGAAATCAATACAAATGATATACATTTCCCTAATTCATTCGCCTGGGGAACAGCTACTGCAGCTCATCAAGTAGAAGGGGGTAACGTACACAATAACTGGTATTTATGGGAAAATTCATTTGATAATAATAATAAAAGTCGGATACATAATGGCGAAAAATCAGGCATAGCTGCAGATCATTGGAATAGATATAACGAAGATATCTCTCTAATGGAAGAATTAGGTGTAAATCACTATAGATTTTCTATTGAGTGGTCAAAAATTGAGCCTGAAAAAGGTACAATTAATATTGAAGCTCTAAATCATTACAAAGACCTGTGTAATGCTCTCATAGAAGCTGATATCACTCCTGTAGTCACACTGCATCACTTTTCACACCCTATCTGGTTTGAAAAAATCGGAGCCTTTGAGAAGAAAGAAAATATCCAGCATTTTGTAAAATTCTCTGAACTTGTTTTCAATGAATTATATGACCTAGTTCCAATCTGGTGTACAATTAATGAGCCATCTGTATTTGTATCGCAGGGCTACTTTAATGGTGTATTTCCCCCTGGTAAAAAAGATCCTGTTTTAGCGGGAAAAGTTCTTGAAAATTTGCTTAATGCTCACATACAAGTCTACCGACACTTAAAGGACTTACCTGGTGGTGACCTAGTGCAAATAGGGCTTGTTAAGAATATTTTTCAGTTTGAACCTCTAAGAAGGTGGCACATCCTAGACTGGGTCTTTAGCAATATTCTAAATAATGTATTTACACACTCCACCATTAAATTTCTAAAAACAGGTAAATCTACATTTTATCTTCCAGGCATGGTCACAAATGACTTAGAAAATCAGGATGCCATAGGCTCACTTGACTTCATTGGTCTAAACTATTATTCAAGAATGCACGTTGAAGGTCGACTAGACCTCAATGAACCATTCATATTTAAAACTCGTCCTAAGGATTTACAGACTGATATGCACTATGCACTATACCCTGAAGGCTTTCACAAAGCACTCCACACAATCAGCAGTCTTAATGTCCCAATTTATGTTACTGAGAATGGAGTTGCTGATCGAAGTGATAATATTAGGCCGATCTTTATCAAACGTTACCTTTATGCTCTAAATCAAGCCTTAAAAGATAGACTGGACATTCGTGGTTACTTCTACTGGAGCCTGATGGATAACTTTGAATGGGCTGAAGGTTACAAAATGAAATTCGGTCTCTATGAAGTCAATTTTAAAACTCAAGAACGTGTACTGAGAAAGGGAAGCAAACCATTCATAGATATCGTTAAAAAACGGGGTGCCGATGAACGAGGTTACCTTGTGAATATTGGTGAGATAGCTCCTGATTTTACGATGGAATATATTAGCGGTGAAAAAGTAAACCTCTCGGACCTAAGAGGAAAGGTCGTTGTCCTACAATTCACGGCAAGCTGGTGCTCAGTTTGTAGAGAAGAGATGCCACACCTTGAGAAAGATGTCTGGCAAAAATATAAAGACAAAGGTGTAATCCTTATTGGTATTGACAGAGATGAACCTCTAGAAACAGTAATCAAATTCCAAAATGATATGAAAACAACTTATCCCCTTGCATTGGACCCAAATGCTAATATCTTTGGATTATTTGCAGATAAAAACTCCGGAGTAACCCGAAACGTAGTGATTGATAAAAATGGAAAAATTGTTTTCTTAACTAGACTATTTGAAAAAGAAGAATATCTCGAAATGATTGAAAAAATAAAATCTTTAATCTAGATTTTTAGTTTTTATTTATAACTACTGAATACCCTATCTAGTTTATTTGCCTGCAGCATAGGTGTCTGTTCTCTATTATTGATTCTTCTTGCTTCGTAGGGGACATTATCATCAATGTAATTCTTAATTTCATTTAATGTTAACTGTTTATCGCTATTTGTGTCAGCAGTTCCTTGGAGTGCTTTCAAAAAATAATAAGTAAACAGTGAATGTTTCTTTTCTCTATACCAGCTACTCACCTGCTCACCAGTTGCTGAGGTAAATAATGCAGAATTCTTTATATTTAACGATGACTTATCATCTACCTCAATAAAAACAGGGCTAATATCTTTTAATATCATACCCTGATCGCTCGAGCCACTAAAACATGCATCTATTACCACTGTTGTACTACGTGCTCCTGTATTGTTAAGCAAACTATAAAGATCACCCAGTGGAAATCCTGTCTCTTTTATAAAATTAGGATCGGCGTCTACTGGGACAAAATAACCTTGCTTAGATTCTGGGTCAGGAGCACCATGCCCAGAGTAATAAACAAATACATCACTCTTCCCTACCCTGACTGCATTCTTTAATTTATTAAATGCCACTTTAATATTTGATAGAGTCGCATTCTCATAATAGAAAATATTACCCTCTCTATAGCCAAATGTATTAAGAAGGTATTCCCTAAGATAGGTCGCATCTCTTATAGCAAAATCAACATCAGGAACATCACCAGCATATTCTCTATTTCCTATAACAACAGCAATGGCATCCTTATTTTTAATTCCTATTTTTGGTATATTCTTCTCTACATCAATTGCAAAACCCTCAGCCATTGCTATATCCAGATTACTGTTTTCCACACCTACAACCTGAACATCACTTATCTTTGACACTCTTTTCTTAAACTCCAGTGGAAGCCGTTGTTTTGGCTTACCAAACTTGCCTTTAGATTCCGAGATAGATGCATAAAGTAGAATTGCATCAGCTCTATTATTCGTATATGCCTCAAACGTAAATCGTTTTAATGCACCTGGCTCTAACTTCCCAAGCGAAAAATTTGTTTTGCTGTCTCCACCAAAGAAAACATTTTCTCCTTTTGTAAGAAACACATTTACACCATTGGCAATTCCCTGTCCTATATTTTGAATCGCAGCAGTGATTGTTACAAGTTCACCTGATTCTACCATACCATTGTTATTTGCATCCTCAATATCCAGCCCATCTACCAGAACTAGTTCAGGTACAACAAAGGCTTTTGTCTGGAATGTTAGACGTGTGGGGTCTGGTTCAAAACCATTTTTTTCTGAAAAATTAAAATTCATATTGACTGTTTTTGAATCAACTTTGAAATCCGCCTTAATTGGAATAGTTATAGTTTGTTGTTTACCTGGCTTTATATCTCCGATCTTATGCACTTTAGAAAAACTAATCCATTGATCATTTTTCAATGATATATTTAGAGCAATACCATTAGACTCACCTTTGCCCGAGTTTTTAACTGTCACTTCTAAACGTCCAGTTTCCTCTGCATCCAAAATTTTATTTCCTGAAGGTTCAACAAAACGGACTTTTGCCTCTAGAAAGGGAGGGTATTTTGGTGTTTTTCGGATACTAATTTTCTTTGACCGACTTTGTTTACTGTAGGCCTGAGCATGTAGACTCAGAGAAAATGCCACCACTCCAAAAATTATACAGTATCTTATTTTGTTTTTCATGATTAAAATTAACTCTTAAGGAAGTGAAATAGCATCAATTGAAATGAAATAATTGCTTGACGAATGAGGATAGCTAGTGTCCCAAGTCCAACTAAATGTATGCTGTCCAGGTTCTACCCAATATGCTACAAAATAATAAATACCATAAGTATCTTGATATGATGTGTGTACATTTACACCATCAACAGAAAATCTAAAGTCACTATTTGTATAACCATAAAATTCTCCTCTGTAATAAAAAGTTATTACACCACCAGTTTCTACTGTTTTGGTAAATGACATAGTAGCTTCTTCAGGACCATAGCAAATAGCTGAGCGGGATCCTGAATAGCTATATTCAGATGAAATATGCCAATTTCCATTCAGGCTCCATCCAGATAAATTATCAGTCTCTTCGAAATCCATATCATAAAAGATCCCTTCCTCATTAGTGATTGTAAATGTAGAGTTCGTAACACCATACCAGTTTGGCGTATAACGATCCTCAATTTTCAACATGCAATTAGAGTTTGTACTCTGTAATTGTGGAATATTCCAAACCAAGAAATACAGATCACCTATAGAATAATAATTATCCTGATCCAATTCATACCAACTGTCTCCACCAAAAAGTGAGTAATATAAATTTAAGTTTGATAAGTAAGTCCCAACATTCCCATGGGAACGAAAAACAATATGAGCATATTCGCCCATCATTAATGCTTCTCCACCATTTGGATATAGAATTTCATAATAATTTGAATCCGCATCATAATTAAAATAACTATCAATGACATCGTAGTGAGAGTTTTGTTGATCCTCACTCCAAATTCCAATCAAACACTGGGTCTGATCATAATACAAGTCTGGGAGTATTATTTGAGCAGAGCCATTATTATCTAAGCTACCTGTAAAGGACCATTCTAGTCCGGCATTATCTGAAAAACCACATATTACGCTATTACCTCCAATGTCACCGTTCACGGTCCACTCAACAAGAATTGTATCACTATCCAGAAATGTTTCACCTCCAGATGGATTAGTAACACTAATTTTACCACCTTTATTATCACCAATCCCAACCTCAGCCAAAAGTGCGAGATCATCATTAAAAAATAGATATTCTAGTACCTCAGGATGAGGATCCTCACAGCTGAGGTTCAATATTGTAACTGGAAAAATAATTAATATAATAAGTAAATTTTTGCGTGACACGTTTACCTACCTAAAATTGGGATTGGGATACCTAAAATATTAGATGTCCAGTTACCTATATGCCAGCCTACAAATAACTGGTAGACGGACCAATTTCTCATTTTTCTTATTAGTGATTTTTTATAAGAAAGTTGTAAAAAAATCGGTCCTCTAACCATGTGTAAGCTACTGAGAATAAATAGATCACTTGTTCTTAATACCGAATGATTCCTAGATCCGTACCCTCCAGGATACCCATTTGCATTATAGAATAATCCTGAAGACTGCGCTCCAACACCAACTGAGGGAGTAATAATTGGTAAAAAAGGTAATATTGTTTGTGATAAGGAAAACGCGAATGATTTATGCACTAAGTCATTTGTATCAAAAATGGCATATTCTAATCCATCATTATAATTAAAATAAGGCATTTCGACTGTAGTGGCATAATTTGATTGCTCCATCTGAAAATCAACAATATGAGGTGGTAAAATAATACCAAATGACAAACCTCCCTTTGGCCCCTCAATAAGAGTTCCACTGTTTATTCTACCCTTAAAGGTTGGGTTATCAAATTCTATAAAAGGCAGATATAAATTAGCATATAGTCCTTCCAGTTTTTCTGTTTTGGATTTTGAAGGAGTAGTTAATATTTTCCTGAGCGATCGACTTAATTTTGCTGAGACATCAACCACTATGTCACCTTCTAGCTCATCCAGGTCAGAAAAAATATCCCACGTTACAGTTTTGGAACCAGATTCTTTAACAATTCCTATATCACCTTCAACAGATTTTGGCGAAAACCAGTCTGTGCCATTATCAGTAACTGAAATTTTTATCTTATATTTTTCACTATTATTCTCAGGATTGAAGCTATAACTAATAATCATTTCATTATTGTCATTAACATAAAAGTCAACAGCACTGATAATTTCCTGCGATAGACCATGTGAAATGAAAAAAATAACTATGAGCGAATTCCAGATTCTCATCATAAAATTTAAATAATTATAGAGATGTGAAACACTAGAATGAATTTTCTATAGATATTCATAATAGTCTTCAACATTTTCATAATTAATATCATCCATGAAAACTGAAAATGAAAAATAGCACACTAGATAATCCATATCCTCTATCCAATACGGTAAAAATTTGGGGGTCTTTATTAACTTTTCTTTTTTAAGCCTCATTAGCATCGGAATATCGTCAAGGGTTATCTTACCTGAAAATAAAAGTTTGATAATATCCTGCCTTCCTTTTGCAACGACAGTTCGAAAAAAATTATGCACTCTGACCAAACCATCTAGATAAACAATGTCCTTAGTAAAAGGTGCCCCACCTGTTAAAACTCCACCACGAAATACCCTGCGAGCATTTTCAAAAGCATCTGCCTTTAATGAATTTCGCTCGAGGAAAAACCGGTATATATCAATAAAACTTGCACCCTCAATGGCCATTTGAATGGCAATTACCCTGTCAGTAATTCGGTACATACGCTCAACATCAATAGACCCAGTTATAAATTCTGAAAATACTGCGAGCCCTTCTTGTGTTTTTGTTACTGCTCCATAGTTACCTCCTAGAATTTTCATTTCATCTTGCGCTCTACCATTTAAGGTAGTAGCAACATGTACCAGTGCCTCATGGTTAATAAGTTGATCAACATCTTTTTGAGTAAAACTAGCACCCTTCCTAAGTTTAATATATTTTGAGGTTGCCGTAGCCTTTGCAGACATCCCATCCATAATTAGGATATCCGGGCTGTGTTTTCCAAAGATTTCTTTAACTCTATTTTCCATCAGCTGTCTCAATTCTACCACTTTAATTTTTTTTCTTTTTGGTTTAATTAGAGGATTGTTATTATAAGTTTCGATAACAGAAATAAACTTGTTAGCAAGGTCGAGAGGTGTAGTTTCACCATCCCTAAGTAGTCCAGTGGGTAATCCATAGATTTTTGAAGAGATATTGTGAAACTCTTTTTCCCCAGTATGATTCAATAGATCTATACTTACTAAAATATCATTTAGTTTAATCTTTAGCCAATTATCAAATGGTGTATCACCCATAAGATTAGAGGTCTTTTTTAAAAGTTTCAGGGTATCTTCTGACTCAAAATTTGGATATTCTATTTGAGGTAGTTTTTCAGAATCTGAACTAAAAAATTGATGACGAACAGAATCTGGCCAATTGAGATGTCTTAAGATTTTTACCCTTCGACTAGCTTTATAAAGATTATCTGAAATAGACTTAATCCTAACTCTATCGCTTTTTTTAAGCATAAAATATTAAATTATCTTTCCAATGAGTTCATACTCATTGGCATCATCGATTTTCACATTAACAAATTTTCCTATCTCTGCATATCCTTTAATATGAACAATATTATCAATTTCCGGAGAATCATATTCTGTACGTCCTACACTAATTTCATTCTCATTTTTATCAACAATTACTTTCAGAGTTTTGCCAACATATGATTCATTTTTTTTAAGACTTATATCATGCTGAATTTCTAATAATATATTTTTCCGCCTATCTTTTATTTCTCTATCCACATCATCTTTTATATTTGCTGCAATAGTGCCCTCTTCCTCAGAATAAGTGAAAACTCCTAGACGATCAAACTGTATTTCTTCAACAAAATCTCTCAATTCCTTAAAATGGTCTTCCGTCTCACCAGGATATCCCACTATAAGTGTCGTACGCAGTGCAATCTCAGGAATCACCTCCTTTAGCCGGCTTATACGATCTCTGATTCCTTTTTGACCAAGTCCCCTGCGCATGGATGTTAGTATATCATCCGCTGCATGCTGTATAGGCATATCCAGATAATTACAAACCTTATCCGATTCAGCCATAGAGTTAATAATACGCTGTGATAAGTGTGCAGGGTGGGCATAATGAATTCGAATCCAATCAATATCATCTACTCCATTTAACTCCCTTACTAAATCGCTAAGATAAACTTTTTTATCAAGGTCCCATCCATATGAGGTTGTATCTTGAGCAATGACCAATAATTCTCTGGTACCATTAGAAGCTAGGCGCTCAACTTCTTCAATAATAGCGGGAATAGTCCTACTTTTCTGAAGGCCTCTCATTATAGGTATACTACAGAATGAGCATCCATTATCACAACCCTCCGCTATTTTAACATAAGCATAGTGCCCTGGTGTCAGAAGTGACCGGAAAAACAACGGGTCATCTTTTTCATAATCCTGTCCCGTTAAAAAAGAAACTATCTGGCGGTGATCATTGCTACCAAAAATCCTGTCAATTTCTGGTATTTCTTTTTGAATTTCTTGCGGATAACGTTCTGAAAGACACCCCATAACAACTAATTCTTTTAAAGACCCTGTTTTTTTCATCTCTGCTGCCTGTAGAATGGTATCTACCGATTCTTCTCTGGCAATATCTAAAAATCCACAGGTATTTACCACAATTGTTTCTGCCTCTTCTGGGTGATCTGTGATAGTAATATTAGTCTTGTTTAATCCACCAAGTAAAATCTCTGAGTCAACCAGGTTTTTTGCACATCCCAAACTGATTAGATTTATAATCTTATTTTTAGTCATCTATATTTTAAAATTCTGTTTTACCCAAAAGTCCATCAATATAATCAGATGGTTTAAATGGTGCTATGTCAGATATCTTTTCACCTATGCCAACAAATTTTACAGGTATTTTCAATTGATTATATAGAGGAAATACTATTCCACCCCTTGCAGTACCATCCAATTTCGTTAAAATAACGCCGCTTATTTTACAATGTTTTCCAAACTCTTTTGCTTGAACTAGTGAGTTTTGTCCTAGGTTTGCATCAATAGTAATAAGAGCACAATGCTTGAATTCTTGAAAGCGATTTTTAATGATTCTATCCATCTTATCTAATTCTTCCATCAGGTTACCATGAGTATGTAGCCTCCCCGCAGTATCTACTAAAACTATATTGCTTTTTCGTGCTTTAGCAGACTCAAGGCCATTAAAAAGTACAGAGGATGGATCTTTTGTTTCTTCATTATAAATAAAATTACAGTCTACTTGGTTACTCCATATTTTTAATTGATCAATCGCAGCCGCTCTATAAGTATCCGCAGCAATCAAAGTAACATTATGACCAGATTTACTATATAGATTGGATAACTTGGCAGCGGATGTAGTTTTGCCACTACCATTTACACCTACGATTAAAATTACAATTGGTTCTTTATCTACGATGAAACTCATATCATCAGATAAATGATTGAGAAGATGAATTTTTACTTTATCAATTAAATCTTTTCTAGAATATGATTTACTTATGCTGAGAATATCTTCCACCATTTCAAACCCCATATCAGTCTCCAATAAAACTTCTTCTAGTAGATCCATACTATCATCAGTAGGTTTATTTTTTGAAAGGTTATTAAATGCCTTACTAATGGTTTTTCTTGATTTCGCAAGAATATCATAAATCTTATTGAACACGCCCAACCCTTATTGAAATAATGAAATTTTTCAAGTATTGAAACATACTTATAATTAGTAAACCAGTTGCTGTATATATTGAAGTCATTTTTAACCAAGGCAAGGAGTTAAGCTCAAAAATATGAAGGAATACACCCAAGGTCGTTATTCCAGTCGCCCATTTACCCCACCAATTAGCATGTAAAATCATAAATCCATAATTAATGCAATAAATAGCAAATGTTGCAATCACCACATGCCTAGCTAAATAGAAGATAAAAAACCAAGCTGGAAACTGATTTATACCAACTAGGTAAACTAAAACTGAAATTATAACAATAAAATCTGCAGCAGGATCAAGCCATTTACCAAAATGAGTTACTGATCCCGCTCTTCGTGCAAAGTATCCATCTAAAGCATCAGAGAGAATCGCCGCCAAGATTAACGCCCCAGTAATCCAATTCCATGATTCATAAACCATTGAATAAATTATTGGAATTGCCGAAAGAGCGCGTAACAAACTAATCAAATTAGCAAGAGTAAGCACTCGAGTAGGATCGTTAATAATTCGTTCCTTTAAATTTAACTTTTTTGGTTCTGTCATATGATTAGGTATGGAAAGTAAATATTAATTATCTTAGTATCAAAAAGGATTGAATTCAATCATGGATTAAATTTTGGATAATGCGAGATGTTGATCCTAGGTTATTTCTAATAACATCTTTTGCCGCTTTACTTGCTATTTCCAATCTATTAGATTCACTAAGAAGAAGACCCAATATTCTTTCAAATTCTTTCTGACTATCTATACAAAAACCTCCACCATTTTTTATTAATTCATAAGCTTCAGGTGCGTGATCATATCTAGGACCAAATAGAACAGGAAGAGAAGCAACTGCAGGCTCCATTACATTGTGGATTCCAGTTGACATTCCCCCACCTATAAAAGCAATCTGCCCTTGCCAGTAGAGTTTTGAAAGAATACCTACTACATCAAGGATCACTATTTTATCATCAGGCAGCAATAAATCTTTTAGATTGTTAACGACCAATGGTCTATAACCTAAAACATTATATTGTGATTTTATTTTATTTATCTGTCTTTTATTTGGTTCATGTGGAACATGTAAAACTTTTAGATCTGAAAATGAAGATAATAAATTTGACAGTCCTGGTATAATAAATTCATTATCTTCAGCGTGGGAGCTACCTATAATTATTCGTTTTTCTCTTTTAAAAATAGAATATTTTTCCTCTGGTAAAAATTCTTTTGCTGATTCCATTACCATATCATACCTAGGATTTCCCAATTGTCTAATAAGCGATGTATTATTATTGCCAATAATTTCACTGATTAATTTTTTATCTTTATCCGTGATAGTATATATTGCATCCATAGCTCCATATAAATATTTATAGAAGTTTTTTACAAAAGGTTGAAACTTGTTCGAATCTTTCTTAATCCTAGTTGCAAAAATACTCGTATGGATAGATTTATATTTAGCAAGCCATAAAAAATTGGGCCATAAATCGTAGGCTACAAAAACAAATTTTTTAGGATTGCAAATATTGAGAGCTCTAGAAATCACCCATGGAAAATCAAAAGGCAAATATATTTTAAGGTCCATGGCATCACTGTTTGCAAATTCGTATCCAGAGGGAGAGGTAAAGCTTACTATATTAATAAAGGAGTTATCTATCTTTTTCATTCCTTCTATTATGGGCTTTAACTGAAAAAATTCCCCAAGGCTTGATGTATGAAACCAGTATATTCCTGTATTTAATTTATTATAACTAAAAAATAACTTTAATTTACTGAGAGAGCGAAATCTACCTAGGTTCCCTATTCTTAATTTTCTATTAAAAACAGATAATACCATAACCGATATAAATAAAAGCGGATATATAATACCATTATATAAAATAATCCAAAAAATTTTCATACTTGATATTTTAACATTTTACCAAAGAATTAATTACATCTTTTGGAGTGATTGATTCAAGGCACACTTGAGATTTACGATAGCAAGGTAATTTCCCATTTTGGGAGCATGGCCTGCACCATACTTCTTTTTGGATTTGGTTAGAACCTAATAAATTTACTCCCCCACCTGTCTCTGATGAAGTAGGCCCAAGAATCATATTTACATGTTTTCCAAGCGCCTCTGCTGCATGTACTAGACCAGTATCGCTCCCAATAATGAATTGTGCATTAGCCATAATGGCAAGAGCCTGCCGCAAACTCGTCTTTCCTGCAAGGTTCACTACATTGTCTAACTTTGATGATATATCAAAACAAATTCTATCATGCTCAGAGCCAAGTAATACAACGGGCATATTTATTTTTTTAAGTGTTTCAATATAGTTTTCTGCAGGCCACTGTTTTTGGGGCCATGCTGCACCTGGAATTATAGTAATAAAATCATTGAATATACCTTTCTTTAACAACATCTTCTGAGCTTCTTTAATCTCATGATTGCTCACTATCAATTTAGTATGTGGTAATTTTGAATGATCTTTTAATAAGTGACCGAAAGTATCGTGATACATAGTAAGAATTGAGAAGTCTGATGCAAAATCATTGCGATGAAATAAAAATAACATTAGTCGTTTTATACGAGGTTTTTTTATTTGGTAAAACTTTGCTGAAATTCGGAATAATAAAATATTAGAGCGTATAGAATTATGTAGATCAAAAATAATTTTATATTTTTTTTCTTGAAGGTAATCAGCAAAATTCCATAATTCTCTCAATGTAGATTTAGGATTGATCGAAAGTAAGATATCAATATCAGGATGATATTCTAATAATGGAGCAAAAGTTTCTAAAGTTAAAAATGTTATCTGAGCTTCTGGGTATGCTATCCTTATCGTTCTCAATGGCGATGTGGAAAGAACAATATCTCCGATTGAGCTGAATCGGATGATCAGAATTTTTTGATCGTATTCCATCTGATTTATTTAATTCTGGAAACATTAAAAGCTACAAGGTCATGCATTGATTGTCTAATAGGCGAATCCGGGTATGAGGATATTGCATCAATAGCTTTATTGGAAAATTCATCGATCTTTTTAAAGGCATAACCAACACCGCCGGCATTTTCTATAATACCTCTAATTTGAGAGAGTACACCTTTATTTTTGTGTTTTTTATCCATTAATCTTTTTAAATAACGATTTTCTTTTTTTGACATATTATTTTTTGAAAAAATTAGAGGTAGAGTAATCATATTTTTCTTTATATCACCATTCCCATTTTTCCCAGTATCATTCTCACTACCCAATAAATCAAATATATCATCTTTAATTTGAAATGCAATTCCAAAATTTTGCCCATAAGCATGTGTAGCTTGTCTGTCTTTTCTACTTTTTGTCGTTGTTATTGCTCCTAATTCACAACTCGTAGCAAAAAGGGAAGCTGTTTTTTGACTAATCATTTCAAAATATACTTCTTCAGTCATGGACCTTGTAATACTTTTTTCAATTTGAAGTATTTCTCCAGCGCTTAGTTTTTCTGCAGTATTGGATATTTTCTCTAGAGCATCAAAATCCTTTAGACTAATCATATTGATTAAAGCTTTACTAAGTAAATAATCACCCATTAGTATTGATAATTTATTCTTCCATATCATATTGATTGATGGCTTACCTCTTCTAAGGGTAGCTTCATCTACAACATCATCATGAACTAAAGTTGCAATATGCAAAATTTCCATCATCGCAGCTGCCCTATAGCTATTTTTTGTTGGTTCACCACACAACCTAGAGGAAAACAACGTAAGAATCGGTCTCATATTTTTTCCACGGTTTCTAATTAAAAATTTAGAAATTGAATTAATGAGTCTCACCTCGGACTTAATGGCATGCTCAAATTCTTTTTGGAAAAGTTTTATATCTTCCAAAATAGGTTTTATAATACGTTTTAAAGTAATTGAATCTCTATGCATCTATTACAAAAATAACTTTATTAATCTATGAATTTCAATCAGCTTCTATTACGATTTACTAGCCAGGACACACCAATACTGGCCTCATATAACAATGTCAGTGGGACAGACATTATTAACATTGAAAGGGGGTCAGGTGGTGTAATAAATGATGAAATTATAAAAATAGAAACAACTGCATGTCTTCTGTAATGCTTCATAAATGCAGGTGTTAATATACCTATTATAGATAAAATAAATGAGACTACAGGTAGTTGGAAAATCAACCCTGCACCTAATAATAGCCATATCAGAAAACTAAAATAATATTGGATTGAAAAATTATTTTCAACAAGGTTTGAGCCTATACCGCTGAAAAACTCAAGAGAAAAGGGTATGAGAATTAAATAGCCAAATAAGATTCCTGCTATAAAGGATGTAAATGAAAAAAATACTACAGGTAAAGCAAATTTTTTCTCATTTACCTTTAACCCGGGCTCTATAAACTTCCAAAATTGATAGATCAAGTATGGCAGAACAATTATAAAACCGGCTATAAATGATATAGACCATTTTATGATAAACATACCCTGAACCTTCAAACTAATTAGATTAATCGTACTAGAAGTGCTTGTTGTGGGTTTTAAAAGTACGTTTAAAATAGAATCAATATTCCCAAATGAAATAATACACCCAATCACAATTGCAATCAATCCCCTGATGATTCTGATTCGTAATTCTTCGAGATGATCTAAAAAACCCATTTCAGATTGTTTATTATTTTTCAATTTTAAGATTTACCTAATAATTCTTTTGCAATAACATTTGGTGCTTTTTTAATCTGTTCTAGTTTTTGAGTTAATTGATCCAAAATTTTTATTTTATCATTACTCCAGAAAGTATTCTCTAGTTTCTCACGTACAAGATCAAAAACTCTTTTTTTATAACGATCTAATCTGCGTCTATCAAGTAACCCACACTGTGTCATTGATTCTAAGTGATTTTGTATTCCAAAAAATAATTCTACGATACCATTTGATTGAGTTGCAATTGTGTTAAATACTGGAGGTTCAATTTTATCCTTTGGATTAAAAGAGTGTAGTACATTTTTCAACAAAGATGCTAACCTATTTGCTCCATCTCTATCTGATTTGTTTACTACAAAGATATCTGCTATTTCTATTAAACCTGCCTTCATTAATTGGATTTCATCTCCTGATTCTGGGACAAGTACCACAATACATATATCCGCAGTATTCACAATGTCATGCTCCCCTTGCCCAACACCAACAGTTTCATAAATAATAATATCCTTTCCACTGGCAGCCAAAACATCTCCAATCTCTTGAGATTTTCTAGACAAGCCACCTAAGTCTCCATTATTACCTACGCTGCGAATGAAAACTTGGTCATTCCAAGTATATTTATTCATCCTAATTCTGTCACCCAATAATGAACCCCCAGTAAAAGGACTAGTAGGGTCAACTGCGATAACACCTACAGTTTTTTTATTTGCCAAGAAAGTCTCCATTAGATTGTTTGTTAAAGTACTCTTACCAGCACCTGGTGGTCCTGTTATTCCAATCCTTATTGATTTACTGGTATAAGAATAAATTTTGCTTAAAGAGGAAGAAGAAATTTGATTATTTTCAATAAGAGTAATCGCTTTTGCGATAGATCCATGGTCATTCTCCAATATGCCACGGATGAGTTTTTGGGACATCTAGGAATCAAACTCCTTAATAAATTTTTTATAATCTATAATATTAAGTTCTCTACCATTACGAAGAATATATTTTTCATCTTCAAGAATACCCATTGCTCTTGAGACTGTTTCTCTAGATGTGCCTGCCATATTAGCGATATCTTGCTGTATAGGAATTTTTTTTATCCTTACTTGTCCATTCTTGATTACCCCTTGTTCATCAGCAAAACGAATAATACAAAGAGCAATTCTTTTTTCAGCATCACTTAATGATAGGCTTACTATATGCCTATCACTTTTTCTAAGACGAAGAGCCATTTCTTTTATTAACTGGATTGCTATCGTTGGATAGTTATGTAAAACATCAATGAAATCTCTCCGGTTTAACGTGAGAACTTCAGTTTTTTCTAGAGCAATAATATTTGCAGATCTTGATTCACCATCTAATAAAGACATTTCACCAAAAAAGTCTCCTGATCCCATCATAGCTAATATTACTTCTCTACCATCTTTACTCAATCTTGTTACTTTTACACTTCCATTAACAACAAAAAAACACTGTTCACCTTCAGAATCTTCCAAAAAAATATACTGACCAGAATCAAAAGTTCTCGAAATCATTTTTTCAGCTATATAACCTAGCTCTTTTGATGACAAATCCCAAAAGAGTGATACAGATTGTAATAGTTCAATCTTCTTCATAATTGGAAAATACTAATCATACTATGTTTTTTCAAATTTTATATATATTATTATAGTATAGATATATAAGTGAAATATAAAAAATTCTCAATATTTTAATAAAACATGACATTGACTCTAGAATCGCAGATATAGTAATATCCCCGACTCTAAATTAAGGAAATATTTATGGATAGACATCCGCAACAAATTAAACGTGAGAGGCAAGACAAAAAAAGACGGGCTCGGAATGTAGAAAATCTTTCGAGGCTTCGTACACATATAAAAAAAGTTTTAGATGCTACATCAAAATCAGATGCTGAAAAAATTTATGGATATACAGTGAAAATAATTGATAAAGCTGTAAGTAAAAATCTTATTCATAAAAATACAGGTTCTCGAAGGAAAGCTCAAATCACCCGCCACCTGAATTCACTTACTTAAGACTTTAATATTAAAATCAACTATCAGAAATCTGGTAGTTGGGAGCTTCCTTTACAATTCTCACTTCATGAGGGTGATTCTCTTTAATACCTGCAGCAGTAATTTGAACAAACGAAGAATTTTTTCCAAATTCTTTGATTGTTTTACAACCACAATATCCCATTGACGATCGAACACCTCCGATTAATTGATGAATAGTATTTCGTACCGGTCCCCTGTAGGGCACCATACCTTCTATACCTTCAGGGACTAATTTAGTAAAGTCTGATCTTTCTTGAAAGTACCTATCCCCGCTTCCTTCCTTCATAGCACCCATTGACCCCATCCCACGATATGATTTATATTGACGCCCTTCATACAAGATTGTTTCACCCGGGCTTTCATCCATACCCGCTAATAAACTACCTAACATTACTGATTGTGCACCAGCAGCGATAGCTTTTGCAATATCTCCGCTATATCTCAAACCTCCATCAGCTATAATAGGAATATTGTTTTTTTGCGCAGCATCAACAGCGTCCATTATAGCTGTAAGCTGAGGGACACCTACACCAGCAATCACTCTTGTGGTACAACTTGCACCCGCACCAATACCGACCTTAACACAGTCTACTCCTGAATCAATTAATGCCTGTGTTCCTTCAGCTGTTGCTACATTACCTGCAACAACCGCTAAATTTGGAAAATCAATTTTTAATTTTTCAATTGTCATTAATACACCTTTTGAATGACCGTGGGCTGTATCAACTACAATGACATCAACATCTACAGCCCTAAGAGCTGCAGTGCGTTCAAATGTGTCATCTGTAACACCTATTGCCGCACCAACCCTTAATCTTCCATTGTTATCTTTGCAGGCATGTGGGTAATCTTCATTTTTCTGAATATCCTTTACTGTAATTAAACCATTGAGGTTCTGCTCTTCATCAACGACTAAAAGTTTTTCGATTCTGTATTGTTGTAATATATCTTTTGCTTTTTCAAGAGACGTACCTACAGGTACTGTAATCAAATTTTCAGATGTCATTCTATCTGACACCTTAAGCATTTCGTTTATCTCGAATCTTATATCTCTATTAGTAATTATTCCGATCAATTTCTCATTATCAACTACTGGTAATCCACTAATTCTATACTCAGACATAATGTTTTTTGCATCGGCAATTGTAGAAGATTTATCCACTGTGATAGGATTTAATATCATGCCACTTTCAGATCGTTTAACCTTATCTACCATATTAGCTTGATCATTGATATTTAGATTTTTATGTATAATACCCATTCCACCTGTTCTTGCTAGAGCAATAGCCATATCACTTTCTGTAACCGTATCCATAGCAGCACTTAAAATTGGTATATTCAGTTCAATATCTTTTGTAAGATTTGTTTTTAAACTAACATCATTTGGTAAAACAGCTGATTTTTGTGGTACTAGAAGAACATCATCAAAGGTAAATACCTGCTTAAAAGGTGGTCTATTTTTCACTGTTACTCCAGTCCTATAAAATTTGAAATAATTTCTAATAACTTTCCTGATTGAACCTGTTGAGAAACACTATCAATCTCTGGATTAAGGCTCCTATCACCTTTATCATAAAAACAATATTTTTTGAGTTGTTTAAGAATAGGTGCCGTTCCTTTTCCTGGATTCAAATCTGGAGATGCAATATGATTTGCTGCGCCTGCCACTATTAACTCTATTCCTAAAATAATACTAAGGTTATTCTGAATATTTAATAGTTTGTATGCTGCCCAAGGAGCCATACTCACTAGGTCTTCTTGCCCTCCTGAGGTAGACAATGAATCAATACTAGCTGGGTGAGATAGTGTTTTATTTTCAGATACAAGTGCAGTTGCAGTAACATGAGACATCATATACCCTGATTCAATTCCTGGTGATAGTGTAACAAAAGGTGGTATTCTATTTTCAATGCCTTTCATAAAATAGTGTACCCTCCTTTCAGATACAGCTCCGAGTTCTGAGAAAGCTATTGATAAGTGGTCCATAGCCTGTGCAATATGTTCGGCATGGAAATGTCCCGAGTTCACTACATTGCCATTATGTAAAATAATTGGATTGTCACTTACACTATTGATCTCATTATTTACCATTTCTACCGCATGAGAAAATGTATCTCTACAAGCACCATGAATATGAGGTATACAGCGGAAACTATATGGGTCTTGTACTTTTCCACAATTATTATGAGATCTCACAATTTCACTGCCAATTAACATTGCATAAATATTCTTTGCAGAAATTTTTTGTCCTGGGTGCGCTTTAATTTGGTGAACTTTTTTATGGAATACCTTTCTACTAGAAAAACTATTTTCCACAGAAATAGCTCCAGCTATGTCTGCGGTTTTCAAAAGACATTCACCATCAATTAGCGCTTTAATTGCAATTGCAGTTGATACCTGTGTCCCATTGATTAAACTAAGACCTTCTTTAGGTTTTAAAATTAAAGGTTTGATTCTTGCTTTCTTTAATGCAGTTGATGTACTAATTCTTTTATTTTTATAAAATACTTCTCCTTCTCCAATAAGGCATAGAGTCATGTGACCTAAAGGATTTAAATCTCCACTTGCTCCCACTGATCCTTTCTGTGGTATTACAGGCAGAATATCATTATTAAGGAATTGAATAATTTTTTGTGCAACCTCAAGCCTTATCCCACTATAGCCTTTTGCGAAAGTGAGTAATTTTAAATATAGTACTGAACGGACGATACCTAATTGTAACGGTTCTCCTACGCCTGAGGCATGGCTACGTGCTAAGTTGATTTGCAATTTTTCTAAGTCTTTCTTATCAATCTTTATATGACTCAAATTGCCAAAACCAGTATTTACTCCATATATAGTGCTACCTTCTTTTAATTTTAATTTTAAACGATGATGTGACCTTTTTATATTATTAATGGAATCCTTTGTTAGGGAAACGCGCGTGGGTCCTTTAAATAATGATTTAAATTCAAGATATGTTATACTTCTCGTTGAAACAGTTAAGGGTTCCATTATTTAATTTATCAGCAATTATCTGTTCATTCCAACGATTGAAAATTTTATCTAATAGTAGTAAAATCTGAAAATATTTTCATTTCTAGCGGTAAAGACTGGCTGAAAATTTCGCCATACCGTTTAACTACAATACGATTATCTAAGCAAAGAAATTTCCCTTCATCATAGCTAGTTCTAATTAACCTGCCAAACCCTTGCCTAAATCGAATTGCGGCCTCAGGTAGACTAAATTCCATGAAACTATTCCCACCCATTTTATTTACAAAGTCAGAGTATGATCTAATCAGTGGCTCACTGGGTACATCAAATGGTAACTTAACTAGGACAAGAATCTCCAATAAATCACCAGGTAGATCAACGCCCTCCCAGAAACTGTTTGTCCCAAATAAAATACCATTTGGATTTTGATGCATTGCTTTAATAATTGCTGGTTTTGATGCACCTCTAACTTGTGCGAATAATGGTAGGTCTCTACCACCAGGTTTATTCCTTATATGCTTGGCTGTTTCACTTAATGCTTTTATTGAAGTAAACAGCACCATTATTCTCTTGGAGAATTGTTTATTAAGATAAAAAATTAAATCACTAATTGCTTTTGGGTCATTTGAGATTTCTCTTGAACCGCCATATTGATAGTAATTGACTTGCTCATTATATAAAAATGGACTTAAATATTCTTTGGTAGTTATACTTCCTAACTGATCCAATCCAGTCCTTCCTAAAAAGTAATCAAAAGAATCTTGCACTTTTATAGTAGCAGATGTAAGAACACAATTTCTAAGATTTTTAAAAAAAACATCACTAAGTGTTCCTGATACATCTATTAACGATGCATTCAATGTTAATTTAAGTTTTTCTTTTTCTGAGCCAGGATTTCGATAATCTCCCTCCATCCAGTATACCCACTCAGAGTCTTGGTTTTCGGTAAGAAGTATAATCGTTTCTACCAGGCCTGAAATAGTTTCTACACCATGGTCCAAAGCAGCATGTAAAATTGGATATTCAGACCGTGATGGATCCTTCTCAAGTATTGATTTTTTCATTTTATCTAGTATAGTGAATACTTGCTGAAAACTACTTTTCATTAAACTGATTTCTGAGAATATTGAAGCATAAACTTTCTTTATATTTCCAAGTATTGGTTTATCTTGATAGACTTTTGCAGTGGTGAATCTTTCTCGATTGCTTTCAGTCAATTGCTCCATAAATTCTCTAAGATTCTGTTGTGATTTTTTTACTGCTATTTTTAGCTCATCCTGATATTTACTAATCTCTGGATTTATATCACTAATATGATTTAGGATATTATTCCAACGACTGGAACGAGGGAATGATGGATCTACCATTTGTAAATGATATAAAACTTGTGATTCACTCCATTCAATTTTAAACTGATCATATGCTGATTTAATCAGATTATGAGCTTCATCTACCACAACAGAATGATAATTAGGAAGAAGTCCTTTCTGGTTAAGATCTGTCATCAAAAGAGAGTGGTTTACAATAATAATGTTAGCTTGAAAAATTACTTTTTTAAGTCTACCATAATAACATCCACTATATCTGCTGCATATGTCCCCAGTGCAAAATCCAGAATCGCTACAAATAGCGTTTTTCAGCCAGTTGCGTCGTGCATTTAAAAAACCAGAACATTCAGCTAAGTCACCTGTCTCAGTCCAATGCATCCAAATTAAAACAGGGATCAATGCTTCAATATCAATTTCATCTAATGTTCGCGAATCCGATAGCAACCAATTAAGTCTTGTTTTACAAATATAATTTTTTCTTCCTTTCAGCATCACAGCTTTTAAAGAAACATCTAAAGCCTCTGATAACAGAGGTAAGTCTTTATGAAATAATTGGTCTTGCAAATGTTTTGTATGACAGGCGATCACTATTGGAGAATCATTATCTTTAGTCTTTGATTGTTTTATAGCACCATAAAGATAAGCCATTGATTTACCAAGACCTGTTCCAGCTTCTATAACACCTATGCCCTGCTCATCAGATAAAATTTTATCAACTAACTGAGAATACTGTGCTTGATTATATCGACTTTCAAAGTTTGGATGGACTCCAGATAATAATCCATTTGTTCCAAATACATCTTCCGCTGTGAATGACTCTACATCTTTTGAACCATTATAAATAAAAGTATTTTTCTTACACTGGGAGATTTTTTCCTGTTTAATTAGTCCTCTCTCAAGATTGCCATTTTTTGTTAATTCATTTCCAAGATCAATATATAGTTGTTGATTTGGAATATTAGATCCTTTAATAAATTCAATTATCTTTGAGATTACACCAATTGGATATCCTGCAATTTCTTCTAAAAGCTTTAAAAATATTTCCCCTGTGTTTTCTGTGTCTTTTTCTGCTCTATGTGCACCTTCAGATGACAAACTATAGTACTCTGCCAATGCACTTAAATTAAAAACAGGTTGTTCAAAAAGGAGACTCCGCGATAACTGTAGTGTATCATATCTAATAAATTCTCTATTAACTTTATCATGTCGCTTACACAATTGTTTAAGAAATGAATGGTCAAAATTTATATTATGTGCAACTAGGGGATCATCGTCTAAGAAATTTAGCAGATCATCAATAATCATACCTTCTTTTGGCGCATCTTGTACCATTGAATTAGAGATCCCCGTAATCTCAGTAATCATAGTTGGAATATTTCTTTCAGGATTTACCAGAGTGACAAAACGTTCAGAGATAATGCCATCTTCAAACCGGATCGCAGCTACTTCTATTATCCTATCTCTTAATGGATCAAGTCCAGTTGTTTCAAAATCAAATGCTACAAAGGATGATAGATTAAGATTTTTTAGTATTTCTTTATTTTTCAAAAAATAATAATAGTTATGAAAAAAGAATCTTAAAATAAAATAAGGGACTGGATAATTGATCTTTGGATATCTCTTTGGACAACATACCTGCAATAATATCCTGAACTTCTTCATTACGTGCTGCTCTATTTATAATAAAGTTCAAAAGGAAACTGGATCGGGAAATTGATTGAAGTTTTGTACTAGTTCTTAATTCACTACCTATTTCATTCCACAGTAATTGATCATACTCCTTTAAAGTCTTTTCTGAGTAATCATTGTTGTCTTTTGCCTTTGAAATAACTTCTATAGCATATTTTGCTGATACCATTGCATTGCCAATACCCTCGCCAGTAAAAGGATCAATTAAACCTGCCGAGTCACCTAATAACAGAAATCCATCACCATAATTTCTTCTGTGCTTACTTCCCATTGGGAGGTTCCAACCAACAGGTTTTTCTAGAGGCGTTGCATTAATAAAACGATCTTTGAAATAGCTTGAGTTAATGACTTCTTCCATTATCTGGCGAAGGGTTCGTTTTTCTTTTTTTGCTGAAGATTTACTTAGACCAATACCAATATTTGCTTGACCATGCCCCGCTGGGAACAACCAGAAGTAACCAGGCTTTACTTCATTCAAATAATGGAGCTCAATTTGATCAGTTAGACCTTCAATATTTGAATAATAGCATCTAATAGCTACAGCTGTATTATTCATATCCATCTCATAAAGTCCTTTCTTTCTTGCAATGATTGAGTTTACACCATCACATCCCAATACAACTGGGGCATGTATTATTTCTTCTTTACCATCTTTTGTAATGCCTCTTACACCAGCAATTTTATTCTGGTCGTAGATCAAATCCGTTACTGTAAAACCTTGCAAAGTATCAACAACTTCATTTGCCTTTCCAAATAGATAATTATCAAATATTTTTCTAGGAATAACATAGCCTTTTGTAATATGATTATTTCTTTTTGTTCCTTTTAAATAGACATCAAACTGGCTATGACTTGGACTACCAAATGTAATTCTATTTATGCTCGATCCATTAAGCCTTTCAACCTCTTCAATAAGATCAAGTTCTTTCATAATTCTAACACTTTTACCTGATAGTGCATCTCCGCAAATTTTATCTCTCGGGAATATGGCTTTATCAATCAGTATACAATTAAGATTCAACCTATTTGCGTACAGGGCAGCAGTAGATCCTGCTGGGCCAGCACCAACAATAATGGCATCATACATGGTTAATTTTCTTCTAAAAAATCAACACCAAAGGAAGGATAAATAATACCATATCTAAAATAATTTATTGTTCTTATTACAAAAAATAAAATAGCAACAGGTATTAAAAACCATGGCAAACGAACACATAAAAACATTGTCAAAGTAAAGAGTGGAAATATACGAGCTCTCTGAAGATGTCGTACATGATTTGGCCAAAGAAGAGTAATTAATGGGAATGGAAATGAAACAGCTGCAGATGTACTTAATATTGGATCATCATAGAGAATACTCAAGAAAATTGCTAAAGCCATCAAGATTAATGATGTCGAAAGGAACTCAATTTTATTTGTCCATTCAAAATGATTCCATACACCATTTTCTTTATCAAGTTCTAATTGAAATTGAAAAATCATTACACCGGATAAAAATGCAAAACAATAGGGTATCAGTATAGGCAAGGTTGATAATATAATTCCAGAATCTAGCCACCCAATCAATAAAAATATCATTGCTATAAAAGCATGAAATAATATTTCCTTCAGATTTAATATTTTCATGCCTAGTTGCCAAAACATTTTCGGCCTTAAAAATAAAAAATATATAAATGTTACTAAGACTAATTTGCTTAGACCAAGAATCCAGCCACCCCAATCCCAATAAATATATCTATCATT
>CAZEER010000007.1:33699-47802 GCA_964511215.1 uncultured bacterium
CTTCCTAGAGAAAGAGAACAAAATATTCCAACAATTGTAATAATTCCACCAAACTGAATTGTCGCTTTCTTTCTAGACCATCCTTTTTGATCAATAAAATAGGCAGTAACTACTTCTAAGATTGAAATAGCAGATGTTAATGCAGCCATAAATAGCAAACCAAAAAATAATGTGCCCCATATCGCCCCATATGCTAATTGCGGAAAAACTGAAGGTAAAATAAAAAAAATGAGCCCCGGACCACCTGCAGGATCAGCACCTAGTGCAAAAACAGTTGTAAAAATAGCTATACCAGCGAGCATAGCTATCGCTGTATCTAAAGCAATAACCCACAGTGCTGATCGTAATAAATTTTGTTTTCGATTAAGATAGCTACCATAAGTAATCATTGTACCCATCCCTAAACTTAAAGTAAAAAATGAGTGCCCTAGTGCAAGCACAATGGCCGAAGCAGTGAGATCCTCAAACCTAGGTCGGAAAAGAAATTCTAAACCTTCGGTACCACCAGGTAAGGTTAAACCTCGTATTGCTAATACAAATAATAATACAATAATAACTGGCATCATTATTTTTGACCAATTTTCTATACCTTCTTTCACACCATTCACAATAACGTAGACACATGCACCCATAAATAAAATTTGAAAAAATATAGGTGACAATGAGGATTCAGTATATTGAACAAATAAATTTTTAGCCGCATCAGGGTTATTATTTAAGGATTCAAAACCCCCAGTAATTGAAATAAGTATATATTTAAAAATCCAACCTCCAACCACTCCATAGAAAGATAGGATAACAAAGGCAGATGCAACTCCAAGGAACCCTACCCATTTCCAATTTGTATTCGGAGCAAGTTTCTCAAAAGCCCCAACTGGACTGAGTTGGGTATTTCTTCCTATAGCAAATTCAGCAACCACAATGGTCATTCCAACAATTAAGATACACAATAGGTAAACAAGAGTAAATGCAGCACCTCCATTTTGCCCAGCCATATGAGGATACTTCCAAATATTTCCAATTCCCACTGCAGACCCTGATGCAGCAAGAATAAATCCAATTTTTGAGCCCCACTGTTCTCTATTCTGCATATTGCACCTCTTTTTTATCTTCTTGTCTTATTGGTGAATTCATAAGTTGGTCGAATGAATGTAAATGAGCATCAACAATAGCATCAATTATTGCATAAGTGTAAATAATACCAATCCACCAGGCATACTTATTTCTTTTTTCTAAATATCTATGTCGGTTCAGTGGCAAGATATTTGGGTCGTAATTATTGTATTTATCACGATTATCTTTCCAAGCATAATATGCAGTAACCTCTAATCCAATTACGATTGCTGACTTTATCCATTTCCCATTATAGACTTGTCCCATACCTGGTATTAAAGAAAAACAAAATGCTTTTCCTGGATCTTTATATGTTTCTTCTTTTGATTCTTGCCCATAAGAAAAACTCACTAGATATAAGCAAATGATAACTCTAAAACCCAAAATCAACTTATCTAGATGCAACACATTCAATTTCTACTAATGCACCAAGAGGTAATTTAGAGACTTCTACAGTTGATCGTGCAGGAAATTCAATATCAACAAAAAATTCTTTAAAAGATTCATTAATAATAGAAAATTGGTCAAGATCAATAAGAAACACCGTTAATTTGATAATATTTTCCTTATCTAAACCTGTATCTTTTAAAATATAATGAATATTTCTTAACACTTGATCAGTTTGGGCCTTCATTCCACCTTCAACTAATTTCCCCTGAGAAGGATCTATACCAACTTGTCCACTTGTAAAAATCAAACTATTAATTTCAACTGCTTGGTTATAAGTCCCAACAGCCTCTGGCGCACTAGGTGTATCAATGATAATTTTTACCATAAATTTAATATTTACTATCTAAACATATACAGGGTAGTCCAACATCTTGATTGAGTTTACGATATGCATTGTCCTCAAATTTCATCAAGAAAAACTCACCAACAGCAGCAACAGTCGTCTCAAATAAATGTCCCCCGACTGTATTCATATCATGGTTAGATAAAACAACATGAGCATGAACAAATGGGTTTCCATCTTTTAAGGTGATATTCCCTTCGAGGCTAACTAGTTCCATAACTTCAATAAATTCTCGTCTAATGTATTCTTTTGCCATAGTATCATAAGCGCCAATCTCAGTCCCTTTTACAGCGCCGATTCCAGATAGCCTTGCGTTATCTATTCCCCTATCCTTGCAAAAACTAGTTAGAGTATCCATTATCCTTTCATTTTTCTCAATATAAATGAAAAAATTCTGATCAATTTGTTTATACTGCATTATTTTCTCCAGCAATAATATTATTTATAATTATTTTCGTTTTTTCTATAGTTTCATCTATAGCACAATTACTTTTCCCACCTGCTGTTGCCAAATGGGGTTTGCCTCCTCCTCCACCGCCCATGATTGAACCTATATCTTTTGCTATTTTTCCTGCATGAATGCCTGACTCCATTAAATACTTTGTAACCACAATCACTGCAATTGGTTTATCTCCTCCATCTGCAAATAGCACAGCAATACCATTTGACAGTTTATTAAAGGCCCTATCTCCCAATGCTTTTAGGTCTTCCATGTTAGCTAAATTAACTTTTTGAATAAGTACTTGATAATCATCAAATGTATCAATATTGCTGAAAATTTCATTTTCAATATTTAATGATGACTTATTCTTTAATTTTTTTTCAAGAATTTTCTTTTCTTTAATTAAACCCTCAATTCTTTCAATCATATCAGAAGGTGGAATATTTAAAAGATCCTGTAGGCTACCAAGTATAGAAGAATTATCCTGTATTTCAGACACTGCTCTATATCCTGTCACAGCAACAATCCTCCTGATTCCTGTAGCCAATGATGACTCTTCAATTATTTTAAATAACCCAATATCACCTGTGCGTTCAACATGCGTACCACCACACAGTTCATTAGAGTAGTCACCCACTTTCACTACTCTTACTTTATCACCATATTTTTCACCAAAGAGAGCTTCAGCACCTGAATTTTTCGCATCATCAAAATTTTTAATTGAGACTTCTAAAAGAGTATTTTTAATTATCTGATCATTTACTTGTCTTTCAATGGCTCTAATTTGATCTCTTGAAATCTTTTCAAAATGGGTAAGATCAAATCTTAAATAATCATGATGGACCATAGATCCTGCTTGATTGACATGCTCACCGATAATATTTTTTAATGCTTTATGCATAAGGTGTGTGGCAGTATGATTTTTCTTAATTGATAGTCGTCGATTTTCATCAATTCTACAATTTACTTTACCGTCTGCATTATCTATTTTTCCTTTGCAAATATGTATGAATGAATCATTATCTTTTTTTACATCTATTACATTTAATGAAATATTTCCATTAACAATTGTTCCTGTATCACCAACCTGGCCTCCAGACTCTGCATAAAAGGGAGTCTTATCCAGTACAATATATACTACATTCTCTTCTTCAGCATAGCGCATTATTTGAGATATAGATTCAGTAACTTCATATCCTAGAAATTTAGAATCTTCACCCTCTGACTTTCTGACCCATTCTAATCGCTCAGTTTTTACTTTGAATTTCCCTGATGCTTTAGCCCTCTTTTTTTGTTTTTCCATGGCTAGTTTATAACCTACTTTGTCCACTTTTAAGCTTCTTTCTCTTGCCAAGAGCTCTGTGAGGTCAAAGGGAAAGCCATATGTATCATATAGTTTAAAAGCATTTTCTCCACTAATGGTTGATCCTTCTATAGATGAAACAAAATTTTCAAATTGGTTTAAACCACGATCTAATGTTTTATTAAAAGATTCTTCTTCTGATTTGACAACTTTTTTAATGTGTGTGCTTTTCTCAATAATCTCAGGAAATATATCACCCATAATATTTTCCACGGTTGGAACAAGTTTATAGATAAATGGATCATTGAGCCCTAGCTTTCTACCAAACCGTGCTGCTCTTCTAAGTATTCGTCTCAAAACATATCCTCTACCATCATTTGATGGAAGTGCTCCATCTGCTATTGAAAAACAGAGCATCCTAATATGATCAGCAATTACACGATAAGGAATAGGATATTCTTCATACGATTTTACCGCGAAATTTTGCAACTTATCTATAATTGGTCTAAATAAATCAGTATCGTAGTTACTTTTTTTATCTTGCAAAACCGCGGCAATCCTTTCAAGACCAGCTCCTGTATCAACATGTTTCGCTGGTAGGTTAATTAAGCTCCCATCATCCATACGATTATTTTGAATAAATACCAGATTCCATAGTTCCCAATATTCATCAGATTTATTAACACCATTTGCACTTTGATTCTCAGGAGAATCTCCAACATAATAATGTATTTCTGAACAAGGCCCACAAGGACCAGTATCACCCATTTCCCAAAAATTATCCTCATCTCCACATCGGATCACACGATTAGGATCGATATCTGTTACATTAACCCATAAATCATAAGCTTCATTATCATCTTTGTAAACTGTTGCCCATAATCTATTTTTATCAATTTTCCATTCTTTTGTAAAAAGATCCCACGCCCATTCTATCGCTTCTTTTTTATAATAGTCACCAAAGGACCAATTGCCAAGCATCTCAAAAAATGTATGATGAAAGGTATCTACGCCAACTTCTTCAAGGTCATTATGTTTGCCTGATACACGAATACATTTTTGGCTATTAACAGCCCGTGTACTCGTAGACTTAGACTGATTTAAAAATATAGGTTTAAACTGATTCATTCCTGCATTTGTAAACAAGATTGTAGGATCATCAGTAGGGACTACAGACGAACTTCTAATAAAACGATGTCCTTTATTTTTAAAATATTCTAAAAATGAATTGCGTATATCTTTTGAGTTCATACTAAAATGAAAAACTAGTTTCTACGCTCGTCATATTAATCATTTCACCATCATCTACTACATCACCATCACCATTCATATCTTGGAATGTGCGTCGAAAGATATAGCTCAACACCATACCATTACCCAAACGGATACCAATGCTGTACCCCATAATTGTTGATTCTGAATATTCAAAATCAAATGGATTAGGAACATTGCGCTGTTGGTAAAACATTGTCGCCTTCTCAATCTTATTAATTGATTTTTTTAATTTTAGTATAGCTGTAAAACTCTGATTAGATGCTTCTTCAAATTTATTTATATCTGAATTATATTGATCACCTTTTAGATTTTGGAAGGCCATATTCGCATCGAACATACTACCTAGGTTAAGATTCAATGATGAATAAAACCCATTCTGTTTACCATAGGTGCCCATCTTACTTGCTTTTGTTACTATTTGCCCCTGTTTCCCACTGATACTCTGAAAGGTGGCCCTCTCAATTTCATAAGATCGGTTAAAATAACCAAATTCAAATCTCCCCTGCGGCATCATACGAAATTCAAAGTTAAAAGTTGCAGGACCAAATCCTGCTGATATCCCAAAGGGTATTAATCCATAACCTGCTGGAATTGGTTTCTCATTAATTGGGTCATAGGTGTTACCTAATAAAGTAGCAAACTGAGCATAGGCATCAATTGATATTGGATCTTCACGTAATAAAGGAATACCCAAATCTAATGCAAATGCATTAAATGTCTCAGAGTCTTCATTTATATTTAAAGGCTGGGGCTTTACAAGAA
The DNA here is from genome assembly GCA_964511215.1 of uncultured bacterium. Classification (GTDB taxonomy): domain Bacteria; phylum Fidelibacterota; class Marinisomatia; order Marinisomatales; family UBA1611; genus CAZEER01. The sequence continues at coordinate 39,388 of CAZEER010000007.1, forward strand.
TGGAATCATCCAAAACTAGGGTATCTCCAGACCAATTTCCCATACCTTGATAAAGCGTATCTGTTAGTCCATCTCCATCTATATCCCACTCGTCTTCCATATTATCTGCAAGGCCATCACCGTCCGTGTCGACCGACCAATTCTTATCATCAGGGAAGTCATCTACAAGGTCAGGGATTCCATCATTATCCGAGTCCCTTAGACCAAGATACTGATTGCGGTCTCCTACCCATGACGCACCAAGTGTAAAACCATAAGAAACAGGAGCAGAGAAACGAATGCCTGATAAACCAAGATTTTCCTTAAAATCATTAGTAAACCCATATGTATTTATACCAAAAATTTTTGTCTTAAACTCCATCCCAACTTTCCTAACCTGCGGATATAATAATGTGTTGCTATAGTTATTTAATAAAATGCCATATCCCATAGTTGCATTATCTAATGCTCCAATCTTGAAATAATGTCTATCCCAACGATTCCCATAGCGCACATAATAAATTTTATCAATTAATGTATTTTTTATCTTTTCTCCATTAGAAAAATCCCATTCATCATCATGAATATTTCCATCCTGATCAATGTAAAGAACAATATCAAATGCGACTGCTAATTTTCCAAATGGCATCACCGGCCTTAATGCAATTTGATTCCAAATCTTGCCATCAATAGTCACAGCACCAAACGCACCTTGCACAGACTTATCTGATGCTTCACTTTCTGTATCTATATCGTCTACCTGAGATCTTAGACACTGTAGAAAAAGAAGAAAAACAATTACTATGGATTTAAATTTCAATTTTTCACATTTTAAGTTGTATAAAATTACCTTTCGACTTTAAAATGGACAAAGAGTAAAATAGCATTAGATCAAATTCAATACTATTATGAAACAAAAATCCTAGATGCTATTTTGATAATTATATGTTAGAGTCCAAAATAGATTTGCAATAGATATTATGTTAAACATTTTCAAACGTATAATTGCATTATTTTGGATTTTATCAATCGGTTATGCAAATGAATTTTCTTTAGAGTCAATTGAGTTAATTACAAAAGCCAATGGAATCATTATTAAGTTAGATCTGGACTCTATTCCTGATGAAAATAACCTCACATGCTGGCAGGCAAACTCAGGATGGTTTTATATTACGTTATATAAAGTGATATGTGATTCATCAACCCTCAAAAAAAAACATCTACCTGATGGTATTATAGACTTTCAGATTATTCATGGTGATGAGTCTTTACAATTGGGTATTAGACTAATAGAACCAATTGAAAACTATGAGATTAAATCAATTAAGAAAAAGAATACTATTATCGCATCACTTCATTATTCAACACAATATTTTGCTCAATTGGAATCTTCAACCAGAAAAAATAATATAACAGTTAGAAAAAAATCTCCTAAAGGAGTAAAAACATGGCTCATGATGACAGGCGTCGGTATCACTACTGCTGGTTTACTTGACAGTAGACTACCTAAAGATAATTATAAAACCAAAGCTGGCATTCTCATACTTTTATCTAGTTTTTTTATTGATCGATTATGGGAGATAATCTAATGGACTGGATGGTATATTTTTCAATTTTCTGGGCAATAGCATTTATTGGCTTAGGTATATATCTACGTATTAAATATAAAGATAGGTTGGATGATCTGGATAAATAAAATTAACGTACTTTTTGTAATTACTACCACCCTTATAGGTTCTACCATCACTGTCAGGGAATCTTATAATATCCTTAATAGTAACAGTGGCTTAATTCATGCCACTCCCCATATAACAAACATCATCAGGAATAGTCCCAATAATTTAACCGAAGCAGAGAAAGATGGATTACAAAACATTGGTCTAGAGGTAATTAATGGGCAGATACAATCAATTTTTCCCAATGATTTAGATCAGATTTATGACACAGATCATTTCCGGTTTCATTTTACATTTGAAGGAAATGATGCAGTTGCCAATATAGAATATATTATATCAATGGCGCAGATCTATGAACAGGTGTATCTGTTTTTCACAGACACCCTAGGGTTTGATTATCCACCATCAAATCCGGCTGCAGATAATAATCTATATCAGATATATGTTGAAAATTTACCTCCCTATTATTTTGGTATTACATATACTACAAATGCAAACATCAGCGATCCTGCATGTGTTAGTTACATCCGTATGAGAAATAATTATTCTGCTTCTCAGTTTAGTGATCATACTGAATTAGAAAATATTAAGGTTACGGCAGTGCATGAATTCTTTCATTCAATACAATTTGGATACAACTGCTATGAAAGGCTTTGGTTTATGGAAGCAACTGCAGTATGGAGTGAAGATGAATTATATAATGGTATAAATGACTTATACCGATATATGCCATCTTGGTTTTCTAATCCAAATAAACCGATAGATGATGAGAGTGGCCATATGTATGGTACATTTATTTATTTTCAATATATTGATGAACACCTTGGTGGTCCTGAAACAATAAAATCTTGTTGGGAAAACTCTAATTCTTTAGCCAGCCCAATCAAAGATATCAGCTTTGATGCAATCAACACAGCGCTAACAGAATATAATGCATCTTTTGACGATGCATATAAACGTATGCGTATAGCTAATAAAATCTTGAGTACAGATGCAGGAATTTATTCTTACGCTGAAGCAGAGGGTTATAAATCTATCGTAAGTGGACCCCCTGAAGAATATGTATCTTTTCAGAAAGGGAATGACGAAACAATAAGTAGTCAAATTCCAGGGATATATAAAAGTAACTATTACTCTTTAAGCATATCAAGCCCTGTGAAAATTCAGCTTAAACCGTTGGATGGTGGATTATTACTATCATCAATTTTAAAACATAAAAACAAAAACCAATGGACAGTTAGATCTACCAATGAGATTAATATTGATTCTGAAATAAAAATTGAATGGATATCTCTTATTGTATCTGTATTGGGAGAAGAAATAACAAGCGGAGATTATACCTTGGAATTTTCTGATGGATATTCAGAAGATTTTGCTTTTCAAGCACCTTATCCGAATCCATCATTTGGTAAACCTATTTCAATTGATCTTCAGGTTATAAATGAACAAACTATTTACACTAATATTTTTGATATTATGGGAAAAAATATCTGGACATCATCCAATAAATTTAGCGAGTCAGAATCCACCACTTTATTGTGGAATGGGACTAATAATTTTGGGAAAAAAGTTGCAAATGGTTTATATATTATAATTGCGAAAGGGTCCCATAAAGAGACCGCGCATAAGATTATTATCATTAAATAGATGAGACTAAGCTATATTGATTCGGTAATTTTCCTTATCTTTATAAGGATATCCAAATATTCTTCCATTCCTTCTTCATAATATTTTAGATATTTCATGGGTTCGGCATTTTTTGGTCGCAGGATAACATAGCCTCCCGCTTCCTTTTTAGCAATATTTTCAATGTTTGATAAAAATTTTTCATATTTATCCAGTTTAACTCTATAAGATTCAAAATTTTTTGAAATTTTTATAATGCGCTTAGAGTATGATGAATTTGGATTGTCAAATAATGCTTTACTCAACTTTTTATTGAATTGTATTATATACGGTGCAATGGTCTCACGTTTATATTTTATTTCATAAAGCTGTTTTTTTAATTCCAAAGATTCTTCATTAATAAAAACCAATAATTTTTTATCAAACTTGAAACCTTTTTTCAATTTTTCAATATTATTATAATAATCATTCTGGTTTTTTTTTATTTTTTTCCTATTATACTCAATCATCGTTCTATAAGATTTTGTTGTGTCGTATGGCACCGTATCTAAACTGTCAGAAGAATTAGCTTTCATTGTTGAGACCATATTGTCTATATCTATAGTCAGACTATCAACGTTTACTACATTGAGTTGAATAGCCTCATAATGCGGTTCTAATTTCGAATAAACTTCGAAGTCCTTCTTTAAATAGTATTTTAATTTAGGTTTGACAATTTTGTTTAAATCCTTTAATTCTCTTTTTGTTTTGGATAGCCAATCCTTTGTATCAAGAATTCGCACATCCAGCGAATAAATATCATCAAAATTCCATGCCCTACTTTTTCCTGCACACCCTATAAATAAAAAAAGGATTACTACAAATGTAGAAACCCTTGTAAGACATCTAATCTGTAAAATCAATTCTACAATTTTCCTTCCTGAATCATTCTAGACAAATCATCATACCCACCTATATACTGATCATCTATAACAATTTGCGGTACTGTTCTACCTCCAGTTACATTATATAAATCGTCCCTTGTCCATTCCTTTTGTTCAATATCAATTTCTTCATATTTTAGATTTTTTTGTTTAAGAATGTTCTTTGCGGCTTTACATGGACCGCACCAAGAAGTTGTATATATTTTAATTTTTTTTTGCATTATTTTAAAAATAATATTTTTTGAATTTCTAATTTTCCATCAAAATTAGCTACAATAAAGTAAGTACCTGAAGCTAATAATAGTCCATAATCATTAGTACCATCCCACGAAAAATTATACTTACCTGGAGCAAGTATCGAATTGTGCACTTCTGCTACTTCTCTACCTAATATATCTACGATATTTATTATAATTTTTCCATTGTTAGGTATATTTAAATCAAAATTAGTTTTTGGGTTAAAGGGATTAGGATATGCCTGACCTATATGAAATTGATTCAGGATTATGCCATTAGAAACATTTAATGGTGCCACATAATTATCAGGAGCCTGTGTTGTAAATCGAATAGCACGCTCGTTTTCTAATGGTGCTGCTCCAGGTGAATACACATTATTAAAAACATACTGAAGACCATAATTTTTCTCAGGTGCTTCGATGCCAACTGTCGAATAATTCTTTGTTACATCCACATCATCAATCTCTAAATATTGAAAATCAATTACACCATTTTCACTACTTGTTGGGATAGCATTTTGATCATACAATATTATTTGAAACGTTTCTTCTGTTATTTCATCATAACCATTTAAGGCTCTTGACCATTCAATCACAAATCTACCATTTGATTCATCATGCCATGTATAAATATTAATCCATTTATCAATTTCACCGTCTCCATCTGAGTCAATAGTCTCTAAATCATCTGAAAAAGGAGCCAGTAAAGCTTTAGGACCCATATACATAGGTATAGACATATTCCAAAAATAATCAATATCGCATAACTCAAAAGATGCCCAACCATTGGAATTAACAGTAATCATTTCATAGTTAATACCATGATATTTAAATGTAAATGGTAGTTGTAGATCTACATGATCATCATCATCTAATTGATAATGGGTGCCATTATTTCCTCCATAATTAGGGTCTAACTCAATCCAGGAAAAATCAGGCTTTGCATCAAAATCATAATCAGTATCATCATAAGCCCAATAACCGAAATTATTTGGTGCTACCGGATAATTATTATCTGTCGGTTCTAAAAAAAGCTCAACTTCTTTTGAATAAAATGAGCTTTCATTATTAAAAAATTCAATTAAAAAAGTAAGGTCACTTCCATAAGCAACATTATCAACTGTAATGGAATAATTGGTTGCATGACTTAACGATTCAAATGGAAGAAAATTTGAAAATATGTTTGATCCTTCATTGAATAATACACTAGACCCACCAGATAAGGATGAAATTTCAATCGATACATTGGAGTAAGATGCATCTGAATAATTAGTGACTAGTAAACTCGGTTGAAATTCTGAATCAGGCGAAACTTGATTTTCAAATTCTATCTCAAAAATTGGCTGTTCAATATTTACAACAAAGTTAAAAATTATATTACTATTTGCATCTTGAAACTGACCTGTAATACCCTGACCAACATCCATACCTAAACAATAAAACTGTATACCATCAAGTACAAAAAAAGAATTTGCTAAAATAGACGGAACATCCACAACAATATTATTTGGTACCACATTATCTGTAAAAACTAATTCTCCATTAAATGGATCCGTGGTTGTATCGGAAATATTTTCTATAGTTAATGTAAAATCAATTTGCTCACCAAGAGTTGGCTTACTATTACCATTTGAACCCATTACAGTTACATTGTTTAATGAAAAGTCACTATCTAAATCTTCAATAACAACTTCGTTATACCCTTGAATAAACCCACCTTTATTCACATAAATACCAAGACTAGTTATATTTTCCAATAGATCAATAGTTGCCATAAAGCGACCACCCTCATCAGTAGTGCCTTTTGAATAAATTTCGCCATTATCCATCACACTTATTACAGCTTGACTAACAGGTTCACCATCCGTATTGGTTATTATAAAGTCTAGCAATCCTTCTGAAGAATACAGTGGTTGCATATTGAAATTAAACTGTCCAGGTTTATCAATATAGACTTGCAGAGAAGGATCTCCTAAAATATTATAAACATGAGCATAGAATTCCTGTGCTTCACCTGGAGCATTTTGCGCTGGGAATTCTTTAACCAAGCCTGATTGCCCTGCCTGCATTGCAGGACCAAGTTCAAAAACATTATGGTTAAGCATTGCATCATACATATATGCATTGATTACATTATTATATTTGGTACTAGTGTGTAAGTCCGAGGGACCAATAAATGCAACTCCTCCTTTTGGGACAGTGGGTGTTCCACCTCGAATAACGGCCTCAGACAGACATGGATCAACACTATTAGCAAAATCATTTGAATTACATACATAACTAAAAAAAACAGGTGTCAACCAACCGTTATTTAAGTCATTAACGTTATCTACATGAAATTCAGGATAGTGCCAACCATTCGCGTCTCCCCACCCCCTGTAGTTTACAATTCCAACCCCATTATCAATTAAAGGAATAATATAGGGTGCCCCCTGTTGTATCGGTGGATAAAATACGGTATCAACCTGACTGTAACCAAAATCTAATAACTCATCCCTCAACCAATAAGATGTCCATTTAGGTGTAACAGGAATCGGATAAGTATTTGCATAATTTCCTGCGATAATCAAACCACGATCCAACCAATCACTATCAAAGGCAAGAGGGTCTCGAGCATACTTAATTGTCTTTGACATAATTACTGCCAGATCTGAAAGGGAGTCTATTGAGAGTCTTCCAATAAATACATCAGGAATGTTATCATTTCCTAATAGATGGGTATATTGCTGATCTGTAACATCATTCTCAGGTCCATAATAAAATGATGGACACTCTGCGAATCCATCTACATCACCGATAAGCAAGACATACTCAAGCATTGGATCATCGGAGAGGGTATTCCCTATTGTAGTTTTTATCTCATCTGCTGATTCACCTGCCTCTGATAGAGAGAATAAATAAACATTGAAACCTTGAGACTTTTTAAATGATACAAAATCATCTAAATATTCAATAATACCATCAGGAGCAACAATCATATAGCTACCTCTTTGAGGATTAATTTGAGAAGGCAAAATATCATAGTTACTTGAAACAATATTAGAAAAGGCAATAGGTACAGGTCCTGTTAATAATTGGTCTTTAGTTTGACCTCGGAAAGATTTCTCCTGCCCTATCAATTAGGCATAGACTAGATTAAATTATATTATTTTTTTAATAAAATACATTTTTTTACAACCTGCTCATTTAGAGTTTCAATACGAATAAAATACATACTCGACCCAGTGGGGAATCCATAATCTCTCTTTAAATCGAGTTGAATATGTTCTCTACCTGGATTGAGGTTTTGAAAAGTTTTTGAGTAAATATTTTGTCCCAATAAATTAAAAATATTCACTACTGCATTACCACCTGGAAAATTCAATAAATCAACCTGTAATTTCCCATTGGATGGATTCGGATATAACCCATTAATAGCTAAAGGTATCTTTGGCTGATTGCCAGAAGTCGTTTTTTGAACATTTAGGTACTCATCCATTAATGAATATAGCTTCATATTTTCTAACTGCCATCCTCTATAGTTAACAGTCTGATCAGATACAAATTCAAGACGTACCTTCACACTTGAAAATATACTATCTGTAGTAACGCTTACAAGCTCACTTCTAAAATAATTCCATCTGTCACCTGTCCAAGATTGTGAACCAAGAATACTATCATTTTGATCTAAGATCGATATAATAGCACGGTCATGATCCCACTCTGTATCATAGCGATGAGATACAGATACTACGACACGATTGCTACCAGAAATATCCATTAAATCAGACTCCATCCATTGGGAAGTGACTAGGGAATCACTGTTATCATAGAACATACTTTCTTGAGTTTTGAGGGTCAAATTATCAATATTCCAAGGACCAGCTGAGTTTTCTATAGGCCAGTCGTCACTCACGACAAAAGATGTTCCTGTTTTATAAGGAATATAAATCTCAATATTTGAATCAATATATATAGTTTTTTCCCAAGGAATAT
>CAZEER010000008.1:0-46491 GCA_964511215.1 uncultured bacterium
ACCCCTTACTCACTTAGCAGGCGAGCGCCTTCAGCCACTCGGCCACCTCTCCTTAAACTTGTCTTTCCAAAGGTAGAAATTAAGAAATTAGTAGTTTTATTATAATGAGTATTTATATTATTTAATTCTTTAGGTCAGACTATACTATTTAAAAATATCAATTAGCAATAATACTAACGATCTTTGATATCAATTCTTTTAATCCTTTACCTGTAAATGATGAAATAACAATTATTTCTTTATCAAATTTTTTCCACTCATCAGACAATTCACATTCAATATCAGACTTTGTTCGACAAACAATAGTCGGCTTTATTTTTAGGTCTTTATTAAAACTCAGGACCTCTTTTTTCAAAGTTTCAAAAGTTACAAATGGCTCTGGATCTGTCCCATCAATCAGATATAATAAAATCTTATTCCTTTCAATATGTTTTAAAAATTGATGCCCAAGACCCTTTCCCATGCTAGCCCCTTCTATAATGCCTGGGATATCAGCCACTACAAATGAATTATATTCACCATATTTAACAATTCCCAGATTAGGATCTAGCGTTGTAAATGGGTAATCCGCTACCTTAGGTTTGGCAGCAGAAATACGTGAGAGCAGCGTAGATTTCCCAGCATTTGGAAGTCCAACTAAACCCACATCAGCTAATATTTTTAATTCAATTTCAAATTTACCAGATTCTCCAGGTAAACCTGATTGAGCTTTCATAGGAGATCTATTAGTGGATGTTTTAAATCTCATATTACCTTTACCACCCTTTCCTCCTCTGCATACTACAACCTTTTCTCCATTCTCGATTAGATCTGCTACTACTTCTTTAGTAGGAATTATTCTTATTAGGGTACCAATAGGGACATTAACTGTAATATCTAAACCATTTTTTCCTGTTTTTCTACTCCCTCCACCAGCATCCCCATCTTTTGCTCTATAGACTTTTTGATAACGAACATCCTGAAGTGTATGAAGGTTTGAATCTGCAATAAAAATAATATGGCCTCCTCGGCCACCATCTCCGCCATCTGGACCACCTTTAGGTATAAACTTTTCCCTTCTAAAATGGACTGCACCTTTACCACCTGATCCTGCAATTAACTCTACCTCTGTAAAATCGATAAACATGATTTTCCGTTCATCTATAGTATAGTAAAAGTAAAAAATCTAAAAATAATTTAGACCATGTGCTTTATGATTTCACCTGCGAATTCAGAGCATTTTAATTTAGTTGCACTCTCCATAAGTCTATGAAAATCATAGGTAACATGTTTAGCACCAATTGCACCTTCGATACCATTAATAATAAGGTCTCCCGCTTCTTTCCAGCCGAGGTATTCAAACATCATAACTCCTGATAAAATTACTGAACTTGGATTTACCTGATCTTTACCTGCATATTTAGGTGCTGTTCCATGAGTTGCTTCAAATATAGCGTGTCCACTCAAATAATTAATATTAGCACCTGGTGCTATTCCAATACCTCCAACAATTGCTGCTAATGCGTCTGAAATATAATCTCCATTTAAATTGAGAGTGGCAATCACATCATATTCAGAAGGACGGAGTAATATTTGTTGCAAAAAAGCATCCGCAATCACATCTTTGATTATTATCTCATGACCACCTTTTTTTATAACTTGCCATGGCCCGCCATTCAAATCTTCAGAATTGTATTCATTTTTAGCAACATCATACCCCCAGTCCCTGAAAGCTCCTTCAGTGTATTTCATAATATTACCCTTATGCACAAGGGTAACACTATCTCGACATTGTTCTATTGCATACTCAAGAGCAGAACGCACTAATCGCTCAGTCCCCTCTTTTGATACTGGTTTAACACCTATACTAGCAGTATCAGGGAAGCGTATATTTGTAACCTCCATATCGTCCATTAAGAAAGATTTGACTTTTTCCACATCTTCAGTTCCATAATTCCATTCAATACCCGCATAAATATCTTCTGTATTCTCCCTAAAAATAATCATATCTACTAACTCTGGTTCTTTTACAGGAGAAGGTACTCCCTCAAACCATCGGACAGGTCGTACGCAAGCATATAGATCTAGTTTTTGCCGAAGTGCAACATTCAGTGAACGGATCCCTCCACCAATTGGTGTTGTTAAAGGTCCCTTGATTGCCACATGATGTTTTAAAATAATATCTAGGGTTTCATTCGGAAGCCATTCGCCAGTATTTTTATAGGCTTTTTCCCCTGCAAGGATCTCTAACCACTCTATTTGCTTGCTTCCACCATATGCTTTTTCGACTGCACTATCAAAAACTCTAACAGAAGCATTCCAAATATCACTACCAATCCCATCTCCTTCTATAAATGGAATAATTGGGTAGTCTGGTACTGCCAAATTACCATTATTCATATCGATCAATTTAGATTGTGTCATTCAGTTTTTTCCCCTGCTTTTTTATTATTACTTTTAGTTGGTGGTATATTTTCTTTTTGAGATTTTTTTTCTTTTTTATCTGTTGAGTCATTTTTGCCCTTATTCTTATAATCTGTAAGGTAAAAGCCAGAACCCTTAAAAATAAGTCCACTTCCACCACTTATAACTCGTTCAACATTAACGCCTCCTTCATCACAATTAGGATGTTCTTCAAGTGGAGGACTATTCATTGATTGAAAATTATCAAACTTCTCCCCGCAATCTTTACAAATATATTCGTATGTGGGCATTATAAGGTAAGAATTGATTCAAATAATCTTCTGGAAATTTATAAAATATTATTTTGAATATTTAGCAAATAATGCATTATTAACAATAATTGGAACAAAATCACCTATATCTCCACCATTTTTGGCTACATCTTTTACCACAGTCGAATTTAAATGAATAAATTTCTCATCAGGCATCATAAACAATGATGTGATCTTGGGACATAGATGAAAATTCATCATAGCCATTTGAAATTCAAATTCAAAATCACTTACATGCCTTAAGCCTCGGATAATAGCAACTGCACCGGACTCCTTAGCGTAATCCACAACTAAACCACTAAACTCTATTACTTTGATATTATCAAAATTTTCAACAGATTTTTTTATCAGATCTAACCGTTCTTCAATAGAAAAGAGTGGTTTTTTTTCATTGTTGACTGCTACAACAAATTCTAACTCATCAAAAATTTTTGCAGCTCTTGAAGCTATATTAATATGACCATTATGAATTGGGTCAAAGGTACCAGGGTAAATAATCTTACTCATGAATTTTCCCAATAAAGAAGTCTGGTATTACCAAAGTCTTTTACTTTTGCATCCATGAAAGGCACCTGTTTTTTATCACACTCTAAAATAAATTTACCTTTTTTATTTAAATGTCCAAGAATTATATCTACCAATTGAATTAGATCAATTTTACCATAAGGAGGATCAGCAAATATTAGATCAAATGAAAAATTTGGCTCAAAATATTTTAATGCACTTTGATGATAAAATTTATAATCTGGCCCATGCAATATTTCTGCGTTTTCTTTAAGTAACTTTAATGCTATTCGATTATTTTCAACAAAAGAAATTATTTTCGCGCCTCGGCTTGCTGCTTCAAACCCCAAAATACCTGAACCTGAAAATAGATCTAATACTAAATCATAATTATAGGGAGATAGGGAATCAAATATACTTTTCCTAACAATTGACTTAGTCGGTCTATAGTTAAGTCCCTGAATGGTTTTTATTTTTCTTCCTTTAAACTGCCCAGAAAATATATTCATTTAATCTTCAAGAATTGATACATAGAATCCCGCTCTTGGACTTGGTTGGTCAGATTTATTAAATAAAACAAATTTTCTTAACAAAATAGTATTATTCAAATTGGATATTATAGCACTTGCCTGAAGAATATCCGCTTTACCTCTCACCCAAATTAAAAGAGGTCCATAGATTTGATTTCTAGTATAGACCTGTTCAAAATATTTTAGGCTATAATCACTTAATGTCGTATCAAGTTGAATCATTAAATCCATTTTATTCAATTCCCCTGCAACAGGATAGCTATCTAACAACGGTAACTCAAAGCTGTAATACCATAGAAATATGGTACTATCTTTTCCAGTTGCCTCCACTGAAAATGATGAAGGATCTAAACCTAAAATATTCTCGATATTTGGATTAATTCCACTCATGTATTCAAGACTTAAGAATGATTTAGTAATTGTTAATCCATTATATCGATTAAGGTCTGTCTGAGTAAGGAGGTTGAGGATAGAAGATGAAATTGCCCGAGATTCTTTTATTAAATCAGATGGGGGAACTTTTTCTTTCTTTTTAAAAGATGTTGTATCATCAATACCAGAACGCTGGATTGTAAACCCATCAGCAATTCCAAAAATATTATTATTTAATTGCCCTTGAAGCTTTAAATAATTAAAACCAATAAATCCTCCAACAATTATAAGTACCGCAAGGGCAAAACCGGAGTAGCTTGTTGTTTTAGTTCTATAATTCTGAGAGTCATCTACACTAATTAAATTTTCACCTCTATTGTGATCTATGTTATTGATTACATCCTTCTTTTTTTCTTTTAAGGATTCAGCCTCATCTTGATCCTCAAGTAACCGATTATTTTCTTGTTGGCTCTCTTCATAAACATTATTTACTTCTTCAAAGAAAAATTCTGTGATACCCTCATCATGAAAAAAATTAAATGAAAAATCAAGGGAATTGCTAGTAATGAGTTTTGTTAAAATATTTGATTCGTAGTATGGCAAATTTTTTATAGTTGAATCGACCACTATACCTTTAAAAGGATGACTAACTCTAAAATCAGATAATTCCCAAGCATTCTTAGCTTGTCGACCAAGCTTTTGAGCAGAAAATATAGGCAATTCCTCATGTTCTGATTTTTCTAATCCAAGAGCAGAAAGTGTTATTTCTTCAGATATATCAGTGGTTGATTTAACTTTAGGAACACCGCCAGAAAAAACTATTGCCCCAGTACCAAAACGATTATTTTGAATTTTTAAATATGAATATTTATTTCCTATACGATGAATAAGAGCTGATTCTTGAAAGCCGGAACCATCCAAATACATTGAACTTACGGGGCCCATCCAAAAAGGATTTGCCCCCATTTCAGCTATACTTAAACGTAGTGTTCGAACTAAAGCACGGGGTACTGTACAAACATGAATATTATCTTGTCCTGGAGAATATATTTGACCAAATATATATATAGATTGATTATGTGGTCTATCTTTCTGGGACTCTAACCAGGATATATATTCAAAATGTTCATCTTTAGAAAGATCTTGTTCCAAATCTAGAACAGAGTGTGAAACAAATTCATCAGGAAGTCCAATTACAATATTTTGGCCTGAAAAAGGAGATATATCTTTAGCTTGTCTAAGAGCAGATGCAAGAATGGCATTTAAAGAACCTTCATGATGTAACAGTTTGGTTATTGGTTCAGCAAAGTCAATTTTTGATATACCCGTTACTTTTGGCTCATTTGATCCTTTTTCCCAATTCCCAGTAAGAAGAAATTTATCAGATATAACTAGGCCAATCATAAGTTGCGGTTATATTAATCCCAACTTTTTCTACCGCCTTTTATAATACCGTGACTTTTTGCTTTAAAGGAGAATAATAAATATCTTGGTTCAATTATAGGTTCTTTAATAGGGCTTGATACCGAAAGTTCTGTGCCATCATCACTTATTTTCAAAAGAAAAGGCTCACCCGTTAATGGACAATAATAGGTCGAATCATCAGGTATAAATGTTTTATAATACTCTACCGCTTGAACCCTTTTAATTGGTTCTTCTTTGATTATTCCTACAAAACTATCTGAGTTTTCGATTTCAGAAATATCTTTTTTCCTAATAAAATTTGTGTCATTTCTGCCTAATTCTTCTGCATATACAACAATCTGTAATGTAGTGTCTAAAATTGTATCTTTTCTAAAACTTTTAATTCCAAATGTAGTATCATATTCGAAACCAAAGGACTCATTAAGATCAACAAAATATTCATTCCCAGATAGTATAATTCGCTGTTCACCAAGAAATAATGAATCTGCTATAGCTGAATCTCGAGCTGCGTTAACGACAGACAAAGCTTCAAGAAAATCTGGGTTATACTCACCTATTAAACGAGAATAAAATGATTCAACATCATATAGATTCTGCATTCTATAGCGACTTTCTTTCTCATATTTACTTTCTTCTTCCCAAATATCTACAGGAACATAGATGACTACAATTAGTAGAAACATTGAAATAACTATGGCGATTTCTAGTAGATCTGTTTTATTATTTTGTGTTAGTCTCATAGAGTCCCATTATTAAATTTTTGAATTAATAAATGACTAGTTCAATTCGGTAAATATTGCAATTCATTCCAATCATTTTACTAAGCTCTAAATATAAATATCTAAATAATTATAATTTAGAAAAATATTACTACTATCCTTAATTAAATCATGCATATACACAGTGTTAATATTAATGATTTATAATGCGGGTTAAGAGATATTTTCTATTTATCAGGATTCAATCATACTAATAAATATATTATCCAACCAAAATTTCTTATAAGTCAATCTTTTTCAATGGTTTTTCTATTGGTTTTAATACTTTTTCTAATTCTTTAATAGTATTCTTTAATGTTCTGGATATTTTTTGGGGAGTTTCTATTTGAACTTTTACTAATTGGTCACCATTAGATCTACTCCTAATTTTAGGAAAGCCTTTACCTTTCATTCTTAATACCTGCCCTGATTGAATTCCCGAGGGAATTTTCAAGCCAGCCTTCCCATCCACTGTAGGGATTTCAATTTTGCCTCCTAATGTTGCGGTAGGATAGGATATTATCAATTCTAGAATAATATGTTCACTATCTCTTACAAAATAAGGATGGTTCTTTTCTTCAAAAACAACAACTAAATCTCCCGGAATACCCGAAATATTTTCATTCCCCTGTCCGCTCACTGTCATATAATTACCCTCTTCTACTCCAGCAGGGATTTTTATTTTAATTGTTTCTTCTTTTTTAATCATTCCATCAGGCCCCGCGCCGGGAGGGCTATTCCCAATTCGCTTGCCAGACCCTTCACAATGAGGACATAAAGAAGCAGATCTCATTTGCCCAAGAATTGTATTTTGCACAGTTGAAACCTGTCCTTGACCATTACAAGTTGGACAAGTAACAAATTCTGCTCCCTGAGCTACAACTGAACGCTTAATCTTTATTTTTTTTTCCGAACCTCTAGCTATTTCTTCAAAAGTCAATTTTAATTTAATTCTAATATCACTGCCACCGCCCCTACTACGACTTCTATTGCCACTACTGCCAAAAAAGCTCTCAAAAGGGCTACCACCAAAAATGTCACCAAATTGTGAGAAAATATCATCCATACTCATATGGACACCACCACTGAATCCTCTATTACCCGTACCATCATCCATACCAACTCCAGCATGACCGAATTGATCATACCGCGCTCGCTTTTGACTATCGCTTAACACAGCATATGCTTCAGCAGCTTCTTTAAACTTTTTTTCTGCTTCACGATCGTCAGGGTTTTTATCAGGATGGTATTTCAAGGCAAGTTTTCTATAAGACTTTTTTATTTCATCATGACTTGCCTGCTTGGATACGCCAATTACATCATAAAGATCTTTCATATTTTATTTACTATAACTTTTGCATGTCGAATAACCTTATCACGGTAAGTATACCCTTTTTCATATACATCTAGAATAATACCATCATCAAAGGTATCATCTTTTTGAGTGAGCATTGCATCATGAATTTCGGGATCCATTAAATCACCTTTTTCTCCAAAATTTTCTACATTCAGAGATTCAAAATATTTCTGAATTTTAGATTGGACCATAATAATTCCATCTTTTAATGAACTCTCAGATGAATCTGCTGATTTAATCATTCTTTCAAGATCATCTACAATTGCTAAAAATCCTCTTAAAACATTTTCTCCATCATACTGTAATAGCTTTGATACTTCATCTGCTTTTCTTCTACGGAAATTCTCAAATTCTGCTTTTAATCTTAAATGCTTATCCTTTAATTCATTTAACTGTTTCTCTGAATTAGATTGATTCTTAGCCTTAGTTGTTTTTGATTTTTGTTTTGTTGCAGTTTTTTCATTTTTCTTCTTATTAAGTTTCTTTCGGTTTGTTTTTGGCACAACTTCCTCTAATATTTTCGATTTGTTAAAGAAATTAAAACACTGAATTTAAGAGTATTATACCTATCATATCAAAGGCTTGATAGATAATTATTTTAAAAAACTTGAGGCTGCCCTATAACTACCAAAAAGTGATATAAAAAATACTAAAAATAAAAGCCAAATATAAATCAATGAATCAAAGCCAACTTTAAAATTAAAAGATGTAAAATGAGCTAATAAATAATTTGTCCCTTCCACAGTTATAAATAGTGCTGGAAAAACTAAAGTCACTGCAATTAAACCCAAAAAGATTCCTTCTATCAAAAATGGCATTTTTATAAACGATCTGGTCGCACCAATTAATTGAAGAGTTTTAATTGTTTCTCTCCTCGCGTAAACAGATAATTTTATTGTATTGTAGATTATTAGTGTTGCAATCAATACAATAATACCAGATAAATATGGAAAATTATCAGCTAGACGTTTATAATTTCGCTCTATTTTTCTTATTAGATTACCTTGGTATCGAATCTCATCTATTTCACTAATTGCACGAATTTCCTTTATTATTGGTTCAACACGCATTGTTGTTTTAGTGTTTTTATTTAAATTAATCACAGCACTCGTAGGTAAAGGATTATAACCAAGAAGATCCATAATATTTTCTCCAAATTGATCATTAAAAATTCTAACAGCATCATCTTTATCAATTAAAGTCGCTGTTCGAACTCCTTTTATTTTTTTTATTTTATGAATAAAACCTATTGCTTCTTCATTAGAGATATTAGGATTGAAAAATACCTCTATTTTGTATTTAGAACGAAAATATTGAATTATCTTATAAGAGTTATTTCCTGCAGTAGCCATAAGCCCTACTATGTATAGAGCAATAAACAACGAGAATATTGCCGTAAGTGCTGTCATTTTATGGCGCCAAGTATTCTTTACACCTTCAAAAACAAGATAAAAAAACTTATCCATTAGCGAATTCTTAGAACTCCATCTTTTAGTTCATAGATTGGAAGTCCCCTACCCTTTATTAAATTATAATTATGAGAAGCCATCAGAATAGTAGTGCCAGTTTCATGTATAGTTTCTAACAGCCGAACTAATTCGAATGATGCGACTGGGTCAAGGTTTCCAGTTGGCTCATCTGCAAGAATAATATCGGGTTCTTTTATCATTGCTCTTGCTAAACATGCTCTTTGTTGCTCACCACCAGACAATTCATAAGGAAAATGCTTCTCTCTACCCTGTAGCCCCACTAATTCCAGAGTTTCATCCACTCTATCTGATATCTCTTTAATATTAAAACCAATTACATGAAGAGGGAGTGCAATATTCTCAAATACATTACGATCACTTAATAATTTATAATCTTGGAATACCATCCCAATTTTTTTTCGAGCTTTTGGGATAGTCTTATAATTCATTGTATTAGATAGAAACTCATTTACTTTGACCAATCCATTATCTGGAATAAGGTCAAAATAAATTAAACGCATAAGAGTTGTTTTACCTGAACCTGTTGGACCAATTAAAAATGTAAATGCGCCATCATCAATAGACATATTTATATTATTAATTCCATAGCCCTTTTTATGGGTATATGATACATTTTGAAATTCAATCATTCAACTATTCTGCTATATTTTAAACCATTGAAAATAGTAAAAATACCTACGAGATGAATGGTTTTTCTTTTATTATATAAAATCCAATTTTTCATCAAAATACACTTAATAGATTGACATCTTACAATAATATTTTTGTATTTTTCATCTATTTTATTTACAATATTATAAGTAGAAATGGTAATTATTTTTGATTGTATCATAGTATTTGTTTCGATAATCATGCTTTGGAAAGGTGCAGATTGGTTAGTGGATTCTGCAGCAGAGATTGCCCACACTCTTAATGTATCCGATCTAATAATTGGACTCACTGTAGTTGCTTTTGGCACTTCGGCACCTGAATTTGCGGTTACAATAAGTGCCGCTATAACTAAACAAACAGATATTTCAATCGGTAATGTTATAGGATCAAATATTTTCAATCTAGGTTTTATCCTTGGTGGTACCGCTATGATTCGACCTATTTCTACATCAAAAAATATGTTTAATAGAGATGGATTATTTTTACTCATAGTCACAGCTCTTATTTTCTTCCTATTTTTTGGTTTTGATGGTTGGACGCCAAATGATTCATATACTAATCTTGAGGGACTATTACTTTTCTTACTTTTAATTGGATATGTTTCTTTTTTATTTATTAAAAAAGACCCGCCTGAAGAAGTCAATCCAGATAAGGCCACAATTATGTCTTATGTACTGTTTTTTATTGGTCTGGTAGCAATTATACTAGGTGGACATCTAATGGTGAATCATGCATCTAATATCGCGCGTTATTTAGGTATATCAGACTGGGTGATTGCTGTAACAATTGTTGCAGCTGGTACTTCCGCACCTGAATTTGCCACATCAATCGCTGCAGCAGTCAAAGGAAGGCATGGTATTGCTGTTGGCAATTTAATTGGTAGTGACTTATTTAATCTTTTAGGAGTTCTTGGACTCGCTGGTATAATAAATGAATCACCACTCAATCAGGATATATTTGATAGTGTTTTTATTTTGGTTCTTATGGTTGGATTGACCTTATTGCTTATTCGAACAAAGTGGCGAATTAGTAGACCTGAAGGTGCTCTTCTTGTAACAATTAACCTGATACGATGGTATTTTGATTTTGCAGGTTAGCTGTACAATTTATGTTCATTAATATAATCCCAAACCGGTAGAGTCACCATATATCTAATAGTTTTATTTTCTATCCATCGAGATCTTATATTACTCGACGAAATTTCAAATCTTGGAATATTTGCAAATTGTATTCGATGTAAAATCCAAGAAGGTATATCACTCGGTCTAAAACCGGGCCTTATTGCAATAACTACTTTACATATTTTTAATATTTCTCTAGGTTCTTTCCAATTTTGAAATTCTAAAAGGCTATCACTACCTATCAAAAAAGATAATTCATCATTATTATTTATTTGCTGTTTAATTTTTTTTATGGTATCAATACTATAAGAAATACCGCCACGTTTTATTTCAACATCTGAAATTTCAAAATTTGGATTTCCTTCAATAGCAATTTTTAGCATTAATAAACGATGTCTAAAATTTGTAAATATTTTTTTATGTGGTGGTTCATTTGCAGGAATAAATAAAACTTTATCAAATTTTTCTGCTTCACAAACAGTTTGTGCAATTAGGAGATGTCCAATATGAGGAGGATCAAAAGTTCCTCCAAAAAGGCAGATTTTCATTTATTTTCCTTCGCAAGTTTTTTCTCCATAATCTTGATAGTTTCATCTGCATCGTCATAAAGATCTTTTGAGATAAGGTCAATTTCATGATCTTTTAAGTATGCAATTGCATTTTCAATCTCTCGATTTTTTGCTAATGCTTTTACCATCTCTTTCTGAGCAACAAAGATAATTGGGGTATCATAATAAGAATCAATAACTAATTGGAAGTAAATTTTTGCAGATTCATATTCTTCCATTTTCATATATAATATGCCAGATTCAAATAATTTTTGAGCAAGTTTTTCTCTTAATATATTAATGGAACTAATAATATCATCAGTGAATTGAGAATTGGGGAAATCATCAATGAATTCTTGGTAGCGTTCTAGTGCTTTTTCTGTATATTCTTGATCATGATAATACTTAGGCGATTCAATTCGATATGCTTCACATATTTTAAATCGTGCATCTTCTACAAATGGACTAAATCCCATTCTTCTAGTCAATTTTTCATATTCAGACACCGCTAATAAATATTCTTCATTTCTAAAAAAAGCCTCGCCAAGGTAATATTGTGCATCATCACCTAAATCTGTTCCAGTTCCACGAATTAGAACATACCTAAAGTCAATTTGTGCTTGAAGATATTTTTCTTTTTCCAAATTTTCTAATCCACTCATAAACTTATCTTGCAAACTTAATTCATCATCAGCTTTTGAGCCCGCACATGATAAAAGAAAATATGTAAGTACCCATAAAAGGATTGATTTAAATAATTTAATTAAAAAAATAAGGATACCCTCATGCCTCCTATACCCATTGGATTTAATGGATCATAGACTAAATTAAATTTTGGACTAATCATTGCTTGTTTATTTTTTTGTATGCTTGCTTTTCTTTGACTGGACCATACAGACTCTATACCACTAATAACATGATTAAACATTAGAACTGTGATACTATATTTTGCAGCCGAAAGCATTTGATTACATTTAAATCTTTGATCAATGTAATTTTGTTTATAAGGAGTTTTTATTATAATCTCTATACTATCTCCCACATCTTTACTTTCAGCATACCAACTGTCATACGCATCATCCCACCCACCAACAAATTGGTCATACTTGCCGATATTCTCATAAAAGTGTCTATCTCGCACAACATCTATATTTTCTGAGTATCCATATTTTTCCAAACTATCTGACGATACCTTTATTAATTCATCGCCATCAGAAATAATCAATGTCAAATCATGCGTTCCTGACAAATGAAGTAATGCTGGAAAATTTTGCCATAACTCATTATTATCTGATTGTGGTGGTGCAAGTTGCCAATTATTATACCAATTTTCTAATGACCAATGTATATCTGCAAAATCCTGAAAATCTTTTCTTCTTTGATCAGCTTCATTAGTAAAATGATTCCATGCAATAATACTTCCTATTTCAACGCCTAAAAAGGATGCGGTTTTCCAAATAGGTGATCGATTATAATACTGTCCCGCACCAGGAAGAATAAGTGACATTAACAGAGGTTTACCTGGATATATTTCTCTCTCTTGGTCAACTAAAACTATGGAAGATGTGGACTGTAAGGAATCACTATTATTACTTTTAGTAACATTTAGAAGATCTTGCCCAAAAAGTGCCCCAGATAATGCTAGAGGTAGATTAAAAATCAAAAAGAATTTTAACATATGTCCTTCCTTTTTCTCCTTTTTCTCCATATTCAAATACTTGACCATTTATTTCTTGCCTAAATTTCACTACAGGTTTATGATATTCAACCTCTATAGCGGTTGGGAAATTATAGAAAGAAAAACCATTTAACCTCCATTGAATTCCAAAAGATTTTTTAATAGGGGTAGATTTATTTGACCAGGCATTACCTATTTGGAATACAGTACCTATAGTACTATTCTGAAGTATCAGCCATTTAAATTTATGATGTTTTTCCAAAAATAATGGAAATCTGTACGTCATATCTAAAAAAATACTTTTAGTTCCTTGAATAGAATAAAAAGGATAACCCTTTAATCCAGGTAATCCACCAAGATAAAAATGAAAAAAAGGGTCCACGTTTTGATCATTTATCCACCCTAATTTAGATTTGAATGAAATATTATGATTAGATAATCTAGGAATTTTATAGTGATAATCGGTAGCTAACTGTAATCTGATAAGGTTAAAAGGTTTAAAATCTTCAACTAATGTACCAGTTTCAGAAAAATTGAGCCCTTCTATAAAATCATTTTTTTCCAAATTTATATCTGCTTTTATAGAATAGCCACCTGATGGGTTAATAGATGAGTGTAACCCCTTTTTTAACATATTCATGGACCAATTCGCATTTAAAGCTGAACCTATGAAATAATTATAAGCAAAACCTGCTTTCAAGTCCTCAGTTGAGAGAATTTGTTCTATAAATGCTCTGTACCATTGATGCGTTCCCGATACTTCCAGAACGGTGCCATATAATGGGATTTTCAAACCAGATCTAAATTGAACAAGTCTAAATTTAATATCATCTTCAATCTTGTAAATATCTTGATATAATGATTTATCGGTAGTATTTCGAGTTAAATAATAAGTCTCAAAAAATATAGTTGGAAAAAATCTTTTAAAATCAAAAATAAAAAATAAATCTAGATCATTCAGTCTATTGATCGATGCACCACCAAAAATAGATAATCTATTTATGATCTCACTGGAAGAAAAATAAAATCCCGGCTTAATAGTATTATAATCAATCATTATTTTAGGCATAATAAACATATTAGGAAATTGATCTTCATATTTTTTTGACTGTTTATTATTTAATTCTACTATCGATTCGTTAAAATTATTATTATTTAAAAAATAATCTTTACCATATCCTACATAATCATCATCAATAATTACGATCTCATCAATGAGAGCTATTTTATAGGCACCATCATCATATAATGAATAAAGAATTTCACCAGTTTGAGATATATCAGGCATAAAAGCGCCACCGGTAACATTAGTAATATATCCTTCAATATTTTTATTAATATCCTTCATATATAGATTGAAAATTCCGCTCTTATCCATTGAATAAATCTTTTTTGATGAAAAACTAACCATATTACGTTCATCAAAATGATTATCACTTTTAATTTTTGTGATACTGCTATCAGAAAATGTATATTTATATATATCACGAAAATGATGGTGTGTTATATCAAAATACAGAACATGATCTTTTGGGTCATAATTCAAATAACTAATCATAGGGCGATTTTTAAAATTTGTAATTTTTTTTGAATCCTTTGATTTTAAATCAAAAATATATAGATCTTGACCACCGTCGAATGTTGCAATATATGCTATTGTACTATCCTTCTTAATAAAAACGGGGTTAAATGCTCTTGCATCCACCGTTAATCTTTGTTCTATTTCCGCACCAAGATGATAGCTATAAAGGTCATAGAATCTTGAACCATATCTATTAGGAAACTTGGCTTTTTTAGAATAATAAATCATTTTCCCATTTGGGTGCCAAGTTGGTGCTGAGGTAACACCAGATCTAATTTTATTTTCTTTATCGTTATCTAAATCAAAATAGTACAAATCAGTTTGACCAAAGTAATCTTTTGATTTATTAGATAAATAGGCAAATCCATTTTTCCCTGGTCTCCATTTCGGATGTATATTCGCTGTACCCCTTCCTTGGATAACATTACCATCAACTCTGAGATATTCTATAGGTCTGATAACACTTTTATAGCGAGCATCAAGTGCATCCTTGAAATGGTTGTAAATATCCTGTCCACTTTCACCAGTAACATTTAATATTGCTTCATCAATTGAAAATTGGAATGGTGAGGAAAGTTCTTCCATAATATTTTTAAGAGATTCCGGCCCGTATTCATATGCTATATATGTCGCAAGTGCATAACCAGAATTATACGTAGATTCATTCCCAATACCCTTTTTCCCAAATGTATTCATTTCTGTAAAAGTCAACATATTATCATGAATTACTCTATCCCTTAAAATCATATCTCTATGAGAATCCCAATTATCCCAATCTGCACCTTCATACATATACTGAGCAATTCCTTCAGCAAACCAAGGTGGCACACTAGTTCCAGGAATTGGATAGCTGATTAACGTCTTAGGGTAACCATATAAAACATCAGGGCGTTTATAATTTTCATAACTCATCACTTGAAAATATGCTCCAGGTAACTTTGTTCCTGCTTTCATTGACTTTTGAAGGGATACTATATGAGCAAATTCATGGGTTATTACATTCTGTAACCATCTATGACTACCCCTAAGTTCAAAATCAAGTGGAGATGCCCAAATAATAATTTTATTATCATAATAATATGCTGCCCCATTTGAATAATCATCTGGATCAATCAAAATTAGATGGGTTTTGTTTTTTGGCTCAAAATCATAAAATTTTGTTATGTGAGGATAAACTACTTCTGCCACTGTAGCAGCTTCACGTGCCGTCATTTCTGTTTCATCATGAAAATGGATTTTAAAATGTTCAGTTTCCAGTGAATGCCAATTTAGTTCTGGATGATTATACTCAACACTTGCGATTAAAAATGATAAAATAGAAGCAAAAAGTGAAATAATTTTCATTAATGGATAACAGCTACTTTAATTATTTTAGTTTCAATATTAGCCGCATTGGATGATGATACATTTGCAATGTAAACACCCGATTCAATTTCATCGACATTCCATATCCACTCTACAATTTGATTACCATTTTCAATTATATCTGAACTGAAATTTTTAATAAAATAACCTGATAAATCATAAATATCTACACTGATATTACTTGCACCTATTGTTTCTACTCTAATAGTACCATTACCCCCCCATATTGGGTTTGGGTACGTATAAGCTCGTATCAATAAATTTTCTGATTCATTAGAAAAAGTATAGCCAAGTTCAACAGTCCTTGAGTGTCCAGCATTTCCATGTTCAAAATTCCAAGAATTACCATTTGATTCAGAATAAGAATCAAATTGAAAAATTAACGACTGGGTAAAAATAGATGCTTTTTCTTGGTAATTATCTATTGCTACTAAATCATTATTAATTTCACTTGCAAGTTGCAAAAGAATATTGCCTTTACGATCTAAAACATATAAAACTCTACCATCTAGTGACTTTGCAATAATCTCAGGATATTCATCATTGAGTATATCTTGAGATAGTATGGGACCTGAAAGAGGTATGTCCAATGGGAACCCTGGCATAAGAATTAATTCTGAGTTAAATCCATATAATATCCCTGTCTCATTCAATGCTAATAGATCTGTTTTTGCATCTAGATCTAAATCAATACCTGTTAGAGAGTGAAATTCATTGGACTGCCATTTCGTTTCAGGATTACCAAAACGATCTATAGTTATGCCATTTGTTCCAATATCTATTGCAAAATTGTGCGGCGATGCAAAAACTCTCTTAGTATGATTGTCCCATTGATATTTTGACTTCCATTCTATAGAAGTATTATTATAGTTACTAATTGGATAGACTAGTGAATCAAACCATGTATTATATAATAAAGTCATTTCTTTACTCGGAATAAAATATTCATATCTTGAATGAAAAGTAGAATCTTGAATATACTCAACAATATCTATAATTGTATGATCACTCTGTCTTGTAAATGTAATAGATAAATCTTCCATTTGGATATCATGAAAATAAATTTGTTCTATCAAAGTATCTGTTGATAAAAAGAGAAAAAGCGAATCTTTACCACCAATTAGATCATTGTTACCATCAGCATTAATATCAAATACGGAATAAAAATCTATAGATGTATCAAGTATACCATGTACTAAGTATATATTATCTAAATAAAATGTCATGGTATCATCTGCTGTACTTATTTCATTAATGGTAATAAATGATATAGAACCATCATTAGCATCAGTCGAAGGGAATGTATAAGGACCAAATTCAGGTTTCATACCTTCCATCGCCGGGTTTGCCAAGTAATATTGTGAATTTTCATTAAACCACATATCTCCAAAATATCCTGTTGACGGATCATTGAACATATGAATCGATACATAGCCAATATCTTGAGCGCCATCCGCTTCTTCTAAATCAATTCCACGATTTGTTACATTATTGTTAATCTCATAATTATTAATGCTTGAATTGATACGTGTTTCATCAATATGCCAAATCAACAAACCAGATGCTGGAAGTGCAATATCGTAATTTGGGACATCAATAATAACACCATTAGTATCTTTCTGTATCAATGAAGAATCATATAATACCTCATAAAATGAAGGATAATTACCTGTAGTCGAATTTTGCCCCATCAAATATCGTATTGAATCTATACTCACACCTGGACGAATGTTATTATTTCGATTTTCTATCAGAAAATATTCATCATTTCTTATTGGAACTTTAACTATGTGATTTTCCGATCTAGATGGTAATTTAATTTGCGAACCGAATTCATATATCACTGGGTTTTCCCAACCTGCATGAATTCTTGACCATGCTGTTGGAGGAGCTGGCACAACACCACTGCCATTATTTGACCCTTGATCCATTAGCCCAAAAATTCCAACACCGCTCTCTCCAGTATCAATATTCCATAAGGGTGGTAATCCCACAGCGAAACCTAACATTAATGAGAAAGTACCAGTTAATCCAAATTGGTAATTGCATGGACTGAATGCATCTGAAAATATAGATTCGGCTATATCAAATAATAAATGATTTTGAGATTCAGGAAGTATTATACCATGTTCAATTAAATGCCCGCCAACAGATACATATGGATCACCTAAATGATTTTCTAGCATGGATTGATCAATATATGTAGATGGTATATCTTCGGGAGTTGGGTCAAGGAAAGGTAATGAGAAATCTTGTCCAATACCTGCATGAAAGATTACCACAATATCAAAATCTGAATAATTTATTTGATCTATAAAATATGCTTGTGATAATGCATCTCTAAAAAGTTCAGTAAGTCTTTTTTCTTGTAAATCATGATTGTTATATGGATTATAATAATTCATATAATTATCTAACTGATAATCATCATTTAATCCGTTTGGATAAATAGCAGATTGTTCTAGGTTTAATCCAAATTTTCCATAAGAAACTTTATCAAAATATGAATTCACAGCTAATAATTGTGATTCAAAATACTCACGGTCATGAGGAGGTATATCAATAGTATATTGAGAGCAATCTAAACCCTCATTCTCCATTAAAAACTTACCATTACCTGTTGTACTACTTAATTGATCTTCAAGAAAGGATACTCTAATTGCACATACCCTGATGGGCTCATCTATGTCTGCATTTATTGTTGTTACTAGGCATGCCAAATACAATGACCTGCTAAAAATTTTAAACTGCATCAATTATTGCAGTTATTCAAATTCCATATTTAAGGAAAAACGCATAGTGTTTGTTAAAGGATGTCCTTGTTCTCCATAGGTATAGCCAAAGTCAAAACCATAGCCAGCAAATCTTAGTCCAATACCAAACGTAGGATTGTTAATTTTACCTGTTTTATCATAGTAGAACCCGGAACGTATAGCAAAATATTTTCCATACCAATATTCGAGTCCAATATTATGGACTAATCGATCTAATTCATTCCAAATATCTCTATTCTTTGCATTTCCAACTTCAATAATCCCATATTCATTATATTTCCCCCAGCCATCATCTTGTGGTGTCCCTGGAGTTTCCACCATTTCATTATTGCCATCCACGATGCCATCTTCATCAATATCTACCCATTCATATCCACCTATTTGCTTATCTCCATTTCCAGGACCGCTAGGACCATAATCAATATCACCACCTAATAACCAATCATTTACCCAAGAGGTAAATATTGCCAAATATATTGGATCTGTATGAGCTATTTCTAGTTTCCCAGCTGAATTATAATCTAAACCTTCACTTTCTTTACCATCTTCATTATATCCCCCAATCTTTCCATCACCATCCCAATCCATATCAGGATAGGAAGCTACAAGTAACTTATCAATGTCATATACAATATTTAGTTTGTTGAATTCTCCGTTAACAAGAGCATAATTTAGGCCTATAGCCAGATTTGTAGGCTGTGGATCTGCTTGATCTGGATCAATAAACGAAACTTTTGGTCCCAAATTTGATAGATTTAATCCTAATGTAAGATTAGGTAATAACCATTCTTTATGCATATAACCCAGATCAAAACCAAAATCTACAGATGTACCCTTACCTCTTTCACTGCCTGCACCAATTTCAACTAAATGCTGATATGATATTTTTGTATTAATGCCAAATGACTTATTAGAGGAAATCAGTGCCCCGTAAGAAAGTGAAAATGCAGTCATATAACTTGTAAATGTACCTAATTCATCTCCTGTTTCACTTGTTCTTATTTGTTCTCCAAGATTCAAAAAAATAAGATGCCCACCTACTGTTCCTAAAGTAGGGTATTTTTTTCTGAAGGCTAAAAATTCATAATATAAATCATCAGCAAGACCAGGTAACCAATTTACATGCATCATGGCGAGTTCACTTCCTTCAAGGAAGCCTAGTCCCGCAGGATTCCAATAACTTGCATAGGCATCATTAGCAACTGCTACCTGAGCCTCCCCCATTCCACCTGCTCTTGCACCAGGTGCTATTAAAAGGAAAATGGCTCCTGCTTCACTTTGAGTGAAAAGAGGATTCACTAGTGCTATCAACAAGGATAGCGCAATCCCAAAACGCTTCATTGAACGTCTCCTAAATAATTGTTAGTATATTTTTGTTCGTATAGAACAACTTAATAGCGCTTAATGTATAGGATTGCTCCGATATTATTGATTTAGAATATATCTTTTGAATACTTTCAAAATCAAGTAATGATTATTAATTGAAAAAGTTTCATTTTATCCTAACAATCCCAATGTTAGGATTGGGATATAGGTAATCAATCCTACTGCTAATAGTTTAATAACAAAGAATGGTAATGTCGCCTTGTAAACAGTTGGCATATCTTCATTAAATCTATACGCAGATAAAAATAAATTCATTCCTACAGGGGGTGTTAAAAATCCCAACTCTAAATTAGCGATGAATATAATTGCAAGATGTACTGGTTCTATACCAAAATGGTTCCCCAGAGGAGTTATAAGAGGTACAATTACAATTATCGCAGAGAATATATCCATAAGACACCCAACAACCAGTAAAAATATATTTAACAGCAATAAAAATATATATTTATTGCTAATAACATCTTTTGCTAGCGATAGAAGCAGCATTGGAATTTGAGCATCAATTAGATAACTTGTAAGTCCCATTGCCACACCTAGGATTATTAATACACCACCGATCAATGTAGAGCAATCAATTACAATTTTTGGTATCTCATTAAATGAAAGGTCTTTGTAGATAAATACTTCAACTATAAAAATATATACAACCGTTATTGCGGCAGTTTCAACCAGAGTTGTATATCCACCAAAAACACCAAAAAGGATTAATAATGGTAATAATAATTCCCACTTACCAATAAAAGAAACATGAAGCGCTTTTTTCAAATTAAACTTTTTTAAATTAATATTTATCTTTTTTCCCTGATATAATGCCCAACATGAAATGAGTATTATAAGAATACTCCCAGGTATTAATCCTGCAATAAATATGTTTTTCACTGAAACACCAGCAGTAACACCAAATATTATTGCTGGTAAACTCGGAGGAAACAACAACCCTATTGATCCCGACACTGTTAATAACCCTAGTGAAAAATGGCGACTATAACCTTCCTTTAATAACATAGGAAGTAAAAGTCCACCTAATGCTAAAATTGTAACACCAGACCCTCCTGTTAATGCTGTGAAAAATCCGCAAAGTAATATCATTACAACCGGTGTCCCTCCAGGAATCCAACCAAAAAATTCTTGAAATATTTTTATTAAGCGTTCCGATGCTTTACTCTCAGCAAGTAAATATCCTGCAAGCGTAAAAAGCGGTATAGTTGGCAGTGTGGGAGACACAACAATTCGATATGCTTCTGCTGGAATTGCAGATATTGGTATATAATCTGCCCAAAATAAAATGATTGCTAGACCACCAAGACCGACAAAAATAGGTGCGCCATGAAAAAGTGAAAAGATTATTATTATAATTGTAATATACACAATTGGAATTACATCGAAAATTGTATCTGTAATTGCACACAAAAATATTATCACCGTAAACACTATAAGTGTTATTCTATAATGTTTTTTCTCATAACTGTTATAATATATCTGGAATGCCATTAATAAAAATCCAATTGGCATAATTACTTGCGCAAACCACCTTGGTATATTAGGAGCAATATCTATGGGGTAATCAAATTCTACTTTTACCAACTCCCAGCTACCCCATGCTAAGGCAATCAAAACCATAAAGGTTGTTACTTTAGCAACCCAACTTCCTAGATAAAACTCTTTATCTCTGGCAAATAATGATTTTTGAGTTAGAGCTAGCAATTTATTTTGTCTAGAAGCTAGCACTGCGCCCACAAAACCAATCCATAGAGTGAAATGCTGAACTAAAACTTGAGATGCAGGGATACTAAGGATATTAAAAAAACGAGCGATTGCTTCAAATAATGGAAGGATTGCCATAGCTGAAAAAATTACAATAGCAAGGGTGTCTTCGCCCCACCTCAATCGATCAGTAATATGATCCAATCTGGATGGCTTAATCATATTGTTAGTGTTGATTTGTCAAATTAATCACTTTATCATAGATATTACTTGGAATAATATCACCGCGGAGATCTGGACTCATCTTATCCACTTCATCTTTCCATTTATCTTTTTCTTGGTTATTTATAGTATGAATAGATAATCCATATTGTTTCATCATTTTAATTGATTGTAATTCCGCTTCTTTATTTAATGTATTTTGCTTTTTTTGAATTGATTGAGTAACTCCAACTAATTTCTTATGGTATCTTTTTGGAATTCTTTCCCATGTTTTTATATCGATTATAATTCCAGCCATTAACACTCCCCATTTCAAATCGAGCATATGATTTGCAATACTAAAAGATTGCTGGGATAAAGCATAAAGAGGCATGGTTGCAAAGGTATTAATTAAGCCTGTTTGAAGTCCCGACAATATATCTACTGACGCTAAAGGCACTGGATTATAACCAGCTTTTTCCCATAATCGTTCCCATTTAAAATCACCAGCCCAAGTAAATATTTTCATTTTTTTTAATTCATCTGGTGTTCTAATTGGTTTTGAGGAAAACCAATATACCCAGCCAATATCTCCAAGATGAAGCAGCTTAAATCCATTATCTTCTAATTGCTTTTCCAGGCTAGGTAACATTGCATCTGTTACTGCCTGGATATCCTCTTTTGTTTGGTATGCAAGTGGAACAAAATATGCTGAAAAATCAGGTACAATCTCAGATAAACCTTCAGTTGTAATCCCTGCTGCATGGATTTGACCTATTCTCATTTTTCGAACCATGTCTCTCTCATCACCTATTACACCACCAGGATAAATTTTCAATCTAACTGAGCCTTTTGATACAGCACTCCATTCTTGCCCCATTTCAAGTAACATACCATGCCAATCGGTGCCTTCGGGAGCAAGAGTAGCTAGTTTCACAATTGTTTTTCTTGCATCTAAAAAAGATGAGAAAATCAAAATAATAAATAACAAGTGTTTCATTCTAAAAAATAATCATCTGTTTTTGATATCAACCATTTTGCGCGATTTTTTGCTAAATAATTACTCATTTTAAAATAATTATCTGATTTAATATCTAGATTCACCGCTAAATTTAACTTATCTAGATATTCTTGTTTTTCTTGAAATGGTTTATGTATTGCTTCAGCATATGTAACAAATAGACTGGCATCCAAACTATCCGAATATTCAATTGCTTTATCATAATAAAAATCCACACTATCCTTTAGAGCCATCCTATTTAGATCTGTTCTAGAAGCAGTATAACTCATCATTGCAGAATATAAAGCACCTTTTCCCCATTTAGGATCAAGTTTCATTGATTTCCTTAACAATCTACCAACAACTGGTAGTTGAATTAGTTGCATTGGTTTACCCCTACTAGCTTTTATAGAACCTCCAATAGCTGCTGATAACCAATACAAATCAAAAATATCTTCATCAGTAAACTTAATATTTGTTTCATTTTTAAGCCAATTCTCAAAATCTGGATATTTAGCTAATAAAATCATAATCTGTGTCTCTTTTGCTTCTAAAAAAATACTTTGAGCTTTTTGATACTTTTTTATACCATCATTATAATTATTATCAAGCAATCTGTCTCCTTCTTCTAGAATTATTCCAAAACCAAATTGTACTTTTAATTTTACAATTTTACGATATACAGATAGACTAGGATCACCTATCTTTTCAAGTTTATTAATTTTTTTTTCAAAGTAAAATGAAGAAAGACTTGGTGTATTGAGGACAATACTCTTGGGTGAACAAGAGATATAAAATATAAACAGTGCTGGTGTAAATTGTAAATATTTCACCAGATTTTCAATTTATAGTATTAATGATTGTATATAGGGAATTTTGCGCAAAGATGATTCACTTCTAATAATATTTTTGATAATAAATCATCATTATCAGGATTAGATAAAACCTGATCAATCCAACATACAATCTGTTTCATTTCATCCCTGCGCATTCCTCTTGTTGTAATTGCAGGAGTACCTATTCTAATACCACTGGTAACAAAGGGGGATTTTGTATCAAAAGGTACCATATTTTTATTAACTGTTATTCCCGCCTTCCCTAATGTTAATTCTGCAGTTTTTCCAGTAATATCCTTATTAGTTAGATCAATCAATAAAACATGGGTATCTGTGCCACCAGAAACAAGTTTATATCCTAATTGAGAGAGTTCATCAGCCATAATTTTCGCATTATCTACAATTTGCTGCGCATATATTTTAAATTTTGGTTTAAGTGCTTCACCAAATGCAACAGCTTTTGCAGCAATAATATGCATTAACGGTCCACCCTGAATCCCAGGCATAACTGTAGAATCTATTAATTCAGAAAGTAATTTTGTCCTCCCTGACTTTGGGGCAACGATACCCCAAGTATTTTCAAAATCGCTTCCCATCATAATAATTCCTCCTCTAGGACCTCTCAGAGTCTTATGGGTTGTGCTAGTCACAAAATCACAATAAGGAAATGGCGAAGGATGAACATTAGCTGCAATCAATCCACTCGGATGTGCAATATCAGCCAATAAAAATGCATTCACAGAATCAGCTATTTCTCTAAACATTTCAAATTCAATAAATCTTGGATAAGCACTTCCACCACAAATAATTAATTTAGGTTTATTATTTTTTGCAAGCTTATAAAGCTCATCAAAGTCCACTCTACCTGTTTCTTTAGACACATGATAAGAAATACAATTATAAAGTTGTCCTGAAAAATTCACGCGACTACCATGGGTAAGATGTCCCCCATGCGCAAGATCTAACCCCAGAATAGTATCATCTGGCTTTAAAATGGTCATAAATACTGCCATATTTGCCTGAGAACCTGAGTGAGGTTGTACATTTACATATTCTGCGTTAAATAACCTTTTTAAACGGTTACGTGCGATATTTTCTGCTTCATCTACAACTTCACATCCCCCATAATATCTTTTACCAGGATATCCTTCAGCATATTTGTTCGTCATAACGCCACCTGACATTTCCATAATAGATTCACTAGCAAAATTCTCTGAGGCAATCAATTCAAGGGTAGATTCTTCCCTATATATTTCTTTTTTTAATACATTATACAACTCAGGATCATTATCATTTAAAAATGACATTAATACATTATCCTTACTCTTTTTCTTTTAAAGATTCTGTGATCCAATCATATTCAGATAATGAGGTCGAGATACTCCCTCTTCTTCGCACATCTTTATCAACCATAAACCAATCTGACTTTCCAAATAATAAATCGCTCTCATTTTCTTTTAGCCAGGCGATCTTGCTGGGTCCAGTATACCCTTTATTTTCAGCAATAGACCAATAATTATATGCTAATCGAGCAACTATTTTATCATCCACCCTTAGAGCAGTCATTTCACGGAAATTATCCCAACCATTAAAATACACATCTCCCTTTTGAGCATATGCCTCTCCAGAATTCTTATCTAAATCTATAGCTTTCTCTGCCCATTTTAATGCTTGTCTAAAATTACTATCATCAATATATAATTTGGAAATTTCTATTGCGATACGACTATCTCTGGGATCAATTTTAAACAAAGCTACATAGGCTTTTGCTGCTCCATCTAAATCATCTGTTGCACTTTTAGCTTCTGCTAATCTTTTGAAAAACTGTTTATTACTTGGATCTATACTGATAATTTTTTCTAATACTGGTATAGATTCTTCATACTCCGATACTTCGATTAATGCTTCTGCTAATTGAAATCCAAAACTCAAATTTTCCGGATTATCATCATACCGTTTTCTGTAGATATCTAAGGGGTCTCTTCCACTATTTTTGTATGCAATTCCTAATTCTGATGATGCCTCAACATTATTTTCATCATTACTAAGAATTTTTTCCAATATATCAATCTGATCATCATACCTTTCATTATCTTTATATAGTTTTGCTAGTTTTGTCATAAATGCCATATCTTCAGGATCCATATCAACTAAGCGCTCATATTCAATAATTTCCTGATCAATTTTTTTCTGCCTACTGTATGAATAAGCCAATCTAATTCTAAGAGCTTTATCTTTAGGGCGGATATTTAACCCATCTAGGCACACCGCCTCAGAACTATCAAATTTCCCCATTTGCTCATAAGCAATCGCAAAATACTGATATAAATTATCAAAATAGGCAGGCTGCCATTCTGAACAATTATATTTATTAGCCTGTTTATATCTATTTACTGCTACTTGCCAATTATTATTATTATACTGTTCTGTTGCACTACTCATAAGTTGAGGGCATCTCTCTTCTTGTTTCTTCAACAATTCTGCTTTCATTGCTGCACTATTTTGATCAGAAGACGTTTCTGGAGGGACACAAACATTAAAGGCGAACATTACCATTGCAATTGATATAATATTTAGTTTTTTCATTTCAATCCCTTATTTCAGTGTTTATAATTATTAATTAAGATTTTAGTATTTCACAATAATTGTATTTTTATTATTTGTCTTGAGTGTAGATGCCTATTTTCTGTTGTTGATTCTTATACCTTATAAATATTTACTCTATCAACAATTATTTCTGTCTTCTTTTGATAAACCAGATATCAGCGAGACTAATCCCAAATTGTAATTGCTGAACTAATTCTTTTTCTTCTAGATTCGAATATTCTCTATTGCCAACATAGTATTGAATATCTAATTGGTTTCCTACAGCTTTAAATTTAAAACCCACCCCAAAGGAAATTCCAAATTCAGCTATACTTGCATTATATTCTTTAAGATTATATTTTGAAATAATTAGACCTGATTTATATCTGAATTTATCTAATAATTTCACAGATAAATTATTTGGGTATTTAGTGTATAAAATACTTAACGAATTTTTATTATCAATCCATTGTTTAATTGGAAGCTGAATATTATTGATATTCTTTGCATAATCTTTATAATATGATAATTCAAAACCAACTGACGAATTTTCGTTGAATAAGTGACTAAGTCCCAATTTATACCTTAGAGGACTGTGAATATTCTTGATTTTTTCTTCGGAACTGCTAGAAACACTATCAGGGTGAGGAAAATCATCAATAATACTTAAATCATGATATCCATTTCCATTTGCATCATCAAACATATGTTTTTCTTCAAAAACACCCTCTAACTGATGTAAAGGAATTGTCGTAGAAGCAAAAACATTTAATTTTTCTGTAAAGCCAAAAGAAACAAATGTATTCAAAATTTTCCCATTATATCTTACTCTAGAATTTTTCACAATTCCACTCCCAGCAAAATTCAATGTTTCATTTTGCCTTGAAGATCCAAATAATACATCCATACTAATCCCTACAGATAATCTATCATTAATAATATAAGAAGAGCCAATCATCAAAGACATAATACCACCACTTCTATCAAAGTTCCTTGTGATAACTAATGTGTCCCCAAAAGCATAGATAGTTGAATCATTTTTACTAGTTATTGAAATTTTCTGATTAGAATAGGGTGCTAATGATATACCAAAAGAAGATTTAGATTTTAACGGGATAATCCAGCTAGCATTCGATAGACCTGAGTAACCATTTAAGGTTGAAGATTTAGTAAAAGAGTTTTGATTACCTCCATAAGATAACGATAAATATGTATTATTAAGATTATGCCATGTTGATGGATTGGATAGAGAAACATTTTTTAAAAAAGAAGGTGTCAAATCTGCAATACCATCTGGAGCATTATTGATACCATTGTTATGAATAAAGTTCCCTACACCAAATGCATTCATCATACCTTGTGCTGATACAAAAGTATAAAATAGAATAACTCTAAAATTAATTTTAATTATAGACATAAATTATTTCCAGCCTTGGGCGAATCATATCTCCAGTCAAATCAAACCATACAGATTCAAAAGGATCATTTTTTTCATCAGCAACCATCTTAAAACCAAGAATAATTTCATTTCCTAATAAAATATTCTGTAAAATATTTTTTATAGAAAAGCCATATCCGGTACTATCACTCTGCGCTGTGATTCTATATGGGTACCCAATACTAATATAAGGGTCTGTCTCATAGATAGATATACTATCTGTAACAGAACTATCTGTTTCTACAGGATCTATAAATATCTTATAATTTTGAGCATCATTGCTTGAATCAGTTGGTATGAATAAATTAGCACTACGAATGACAGAACCAACAGGTAAAATATCAGCCGGAAAACTTATACTTACAAAACTTCTTATACCTCTCCCATTACTTAATCCAATACCATAATTTATTGTATCATTTATGGGTAGGAAGGACTGCGATGGATCAAATATCGAAAGATCTCCATCTGAGTATATATTTAATGAAGTATCGATAAAGGTTGTTGAGTCACCTAATAATATACTTTGTGTATAGTACATTATTATTTGAGGGTCTTTTTCGCCTGATGTTGCTTCTTCACTATATAATTCAATTAAGTTTGAATCACGTTGAGCTAATTGAATGGCAAATGAACGCACCAGGTTAGATTCTAAGGTATCTGATAAATCTAGCGAATCTGATAAAGATTGCATTAGGGATGTATCTAAACTCCAAATTAATTCAGAATACATAAACAATGTCGAGGTATCTGTTCTAACTTTAATTTCAGGTTCTCCTAGATTTGTCCAATCTGTAAATGTATAATTATGAAAATCAAGATAATTACTCAA
Source organism: uncultured bacterium (assembly GCA_964511215.1). Classification (GTDB taxonomy): domain Bacteria; phylum Fidelibacterota; class Marinisomatia; order Marinisomatales; family UBA1611; genus CAZEER01. The sequence goes on from CAZEER010000008.1 coordinate 28,853, forward strand.
GTTTTCATTAAATTGAGAATCAGGACTAAAGTAAAGGGTCGGTTTTAAGTTTTCAGGGATGACACTATCTTTTGAAAAAAGAATAAAATGAAGACTATCTATAACAATGGTACTATCAAAGAAAAAATTCCAGTAATTTGGTTTAGATGGGTTGGACTCTGGGAATCTAATGAAAGTTATTGGAATATCTAAATCACTCATTCCTCCTAAATACAAGCTCTCGTTAGATCCAAGGTTAGGTGCAACTAAATAATTCACCGCTGATATATTATCAATTGTAATAGTACCTATATTTAAGCTAGAATGGTCTAACTCATGCTCTAAAGGCGTTTCTGAACATTGAGTAATTAAAAAGATTGATATTACAAAAGTTGGGAAGTGAGTAAAACAATTACATATTTTCATATTAAAAAAATTATATGAAATATTAGTCAGAAAGTTTATTTAATACTTTATCCATCTCATCCGCAATTACACGATAGTCTGGCATCTCATCATCAGACCATTTAATTACAGATACTTTTTTCTTATTAGCTAAAATTCCAGGTTGTTTAAGCAGTTTTTCTGAGATTGAATCAGATGGTTTATCAAAAATAATGATAGAATCTACCTCAAAAGATGCTACATCATAAACATTCAGGACATCACCTTTTAGAGATTTATCAATGGGTACTTCTGCTAATTTAAGATCTTTCCTTGATATTTTTGAATATTCATCCAAATTATGAATAACCAAAACCGTATGAATATCCTTGTAAAATTGGTTAATACCATCAAAATGTGTTTTATACATACCCGGTAACATCGCACTCTGCCAGCCATTACAAATAAAAATATCTGGAGCCCAAAATAAATGGGGTAGTGTACTCAAAACAGCTTTCGAAAAATAGCCATACCTTTCACCATTATCAGAAAGAATCCTACCATTTTTTGATTTATATACTAAGTTTGATAATGGTTTAAACCAATATTCATCTTCAAGAAAATAAACTTGAACCCTAGTCTTTGGTATAAATGCACTTTTCGCACTTGCAATATGATCTTTACCATTAAAATTAAAAGGAATTTCCCTAAGTCTGATTACCTCTCTAAGAATATATTTTCGCTCGCTGACATAACCATACTTCGGAATAATTGTCCTTATATCATGTCCCTTTTCTTGCAAAAAGAGAGGTACTACTGTTGAAAATTCTGCTAATGGAGTTACATTAGCAAAAGGTAGAATTTCGGTTGTGACGTAGTATAATTTTTTTGACATTGTGTATTTTTTAATTTAGAGACAATATTTTCAATTGTTCTTTTGCTTTATCATAGTAATCACTTCCTGGAAAATAATCTACTAATCGTTGAAACTCTTCTTTAGCTTTTTTCACATTGCCTATATTCTTATATGAGAGACCAATCTTATATTGTGCATCTCCATCTTTGTTGGTACCAGGAAAAGTAAATACCTTTTCAAATTCGGCAATTGCGCGTTTATAATTATTCTGGGCATAATAACATTCAGCAAGCCAGTATTGGCTGTTATCTGCTAGTTCATTAGTTGGATCAGACTTAACTAATTCTTCAAATCCAGAAATTGCATCCGCCCAATTTTGATTTTGGAGCTCACCAAGACTAAGAGTGTACTTTTCTCGATATTGGGCAGCGTTAAATTGTGGTTCTGATGATATTGGTTCACCTGATTTTAAATTTGCCATTTCATTATAACTTTTAATCAAAGTACTTATTTTATTTTCAAGTAATAGAAGTCTATTTAGAATTACATTTTTGGTGCTATCACTGCCTTGAATCTTTTTTTCGAACTTTTTCATACTACTTTCAACACTATTCATTCTACTATAGAAAGCTATAATCGTCGAATCAAGTTGATCAGTTTTTTTCTTAGATTCTGTATGAGTTTCTATCATGCGAGGCATAACAATCGCATTATCAACTTCAAGGGAGTCCACTTTGACAATTAATCTATCAATTCTCGCATGAATTCTTCTGACTTCCTTTTTTTCCAAATTTTGGTTAAAAACCAATGAACTAAAAAAGCAGGCTGCGATAAAGATTTGTAAGAATTTTAATTTATAGAATCCATTTGTCATCATTTTGATCCTTTTTATTCAAAAAGAAGAGGGAATTTACCGATTCCTAATATCCCTTCAAATAAATTTATCAGTCGGTATAATTGACACTCAATTTTAAGACCAATCCAACCATAATATAGCTGGTGATTAAAAAGGAACCACCAGCAGAAATAAAGGGAAAGGGTAGTCCTTTAACAGGAATAAGTCCAACTGTCATTGCCGAATTAACAAAAACATGTGCCAAAAATATTGTCGCAATTCCAATTAAAGCTAAACTGGAAAAACGATCTTTTGACAAATAGGAGTATTTTACTATTTGAGTGATAAAATAACTAATAACTAATAAAGTTATTGCAATAGTTATAAAACCCATTTCCTCTCCAATGACCGATAAAATAAAATCTGATTCCTGCACTGGCAAAAATTTTAAATGTGTTTGAGTACCTTCTCCCCAACCTTTCCCAAACAAACCACCAGATCCTATGGCAGTTTTACTTTGAATAATTTGATATGCAGCACCTAGAGGATCTTTCTCAGGGTTTAAAAAGGTTAATATCCTATTTTGCTGATAAGGAGTAAGAGTATTCCATGCATATGGAGATAAAAGACCCAGAAAAACATTGCCGAAAAATAAAGAAACTGCCATTATTAAAGTCGAGCGTGATAAAATAATAATAACTCCAAGAGATATTGCCCATAAAGTAAAAGATAATGTATGGAAAGCGGTCAGCATGCTTAAAAGTGGAGCAATTATTAAAAAAAGATAAAAAGGCCTTGAACCAGCCCAATAAAGCATAGGTAGGATTGGTGACATCATAACTATAGATGTACCCAAATCAGGCTGATTCATAACAACAGTTGTTGGTATTAAAACTAAAACCAGTGGCACAATAATAGACGAAAAGTGTTTCATTTGCAGCGTGTGATCTGATAAGTATCTTGCTAAAGCTAAAATTGTGAAAACTTTTGCAAATTCACTAGTTTGTATTGCAAAAGGTAGACCAATATCTAACCACCTATATGTACCAGCCTGAGGAGACCCGATGAATGGAAGTATAACCGATACTATTCCTAGAACATAAAATGGATAAGTAAATTTATGAATTGTATACCTTGGTATAAATAAAATCATTATCATTATTGATATAGCAGGAATCAAAAAAATAATCTGTTTAGTGAAGGGAATTTCTAAGAAATAACCTTGATGGTGTTTGGAAATACTATTTAATACAATTAAACCTATAAAAGATAAAAACAAAATAGACCAGAGAATTTTCAAGGGTATATCTTTAAAAAAGGAAAATCTAAGCATGTTAAGTTTCTATAAAGGTCTGTTCTTATTGATTAATCCCAATAAAACTTCTTTCGCAATTGGAGCCGCAATGCTCCCACCAGACCCTGAGTTTTCTAATAAGATTACAATTGAAAAAAATTTATCAAAATATTTTGCCCAACCAATAAACCAAGCATGATCATCACCATGAGGATTTTCAGCTGTGCCAGTTTTGCCAAAAGTTTGAACATCTTTGAGTAATAAGTTAGCTGCTTTCCCAGTACCATTTTTATTTATTATTACTTGCTCCATGTCATATAATATTCTATCCCATGTTTTCTTTGGTAATTCAATAATATGTTTATTCAATTTTTCATCATTTTGAACAAAATGTGGATTTTGAGTATTACCTTGTGTTGCAAGTAAATTAGTGTAGTTAAATACTTGCATCGGTGTAACCAATACCTCCCCTTGACCTATGCAATAATTTAACATAGAGCCCTTACTCCATCCAAAGCGTCCATATCTATTATTCATATATTCAGTTGTAGGAACAATACCTTTAGATTCACCTAGAATATCAATTCCAGTAATTTTCCCAAAGCCAAAAAAACTGAAAAATTTTGCTAGTGTATCAAAATCATAGTACTTTATGGTTTTATAGAAAAAAATATCACATGAGAGTAATATTGCATTTGTTAAATCCACGCTGCCATGCCCATTAATATTCCAACATCCAAAGACTCTATCACCAAATTGGTAAGACCCCTCACATGTTAGTTTGGCATCAGGGTCAAAATCGACATTATCCAGAAGGACAGATTGCGTGATCATTTTAACAATTGATCCAGGAGGATAAAGACCTTGGTTAAAACGATTTACAAGTGGTTTATCAGGATGGTTTAAAATACTAATCCAGTCTTTTTCTAAAATTCGTCCAGTGAAAAGATCAGGACGGAAATCAGGCATACTCACAGCGCCTAATATTTCTCCAGTTTGAGGGATTCCAACAATAATAACTCCTCTTTTATCTTTCATTACTTCTTCTAATGTCTTTTGTACATCAGCATCAATAGTTGTAACAATATTTTTACCAGGATCAGGGTCTCGTGGCGGAAAATCATCAATAAATCCCACTTCTCTACCATAGGCATCAACTTGATAAAATTGTATACCATGCTTGCCTTTAAGAGATTTTTCATACATTCTTTCTAATCCACTCCATCCTATGATATCGCCTAATTCATAATTATTTGGATCAATTAATGTATTTCGAATATCTTTATCAACCTCCTTTACATATCCTAATATATGGGAAGCATTAATTTTAGAAGGAAAAGATCTCTCAGGAAACTTTTGATAGTATACACCTTTAATATCTAACCTATTTTCTTCGAGCCTTGATATTTGATCAAATGAAAGATCCTTTGCAAGTCTTGTAGGTATAAATCTTCCTCTATAATATTTTTTAAAGTTTTTTGAAACTAATAATGAATCTATACCAATATTTTTTGAAATGAATTGAAAAGTATGGTTTTTATTGGATAATTCCCCAGGTATAGCATTTAATATATAAGTCGGAAGATTGTCAACTAATATATTTCCATTCCTATCTAAGATTAGTCCTCTTGGTGCAGACATTGTGACTTTTCGAATACGGTTCGTATTGGCTTTTTCTGAATATTGATCAAAATTCAAGATCTGTAACTGAAAATACCTTAAAAGTAAAAGTGCTATTAAAGTCCATAATAAAAATAATGAAATATAATATTGTTGAGGAGAAGCAATATTATCAGCTTTTAACATTAATCTAATTTATTTAGAGGATAGATAAACTGCATTATACCTAAAAATGCTAAAGTGTAAATTGATGTACCAAACCACTTCCCAAAAAATAAATCTTTATTAACGACCCATATTTCCTGATATTGTACAGCACAGTATAAAAGAAATTGAACAAGAATCACAGCTATCCATACAAACGAAAAATAAAGTGGATTAAGATTCTTATACTTCCCATAAAGGTTACCACTCAAATAACCAGTAATTGAATATATTAATGGTGATAAGCCAAAAAAATTAGCAGTCCCTGTTAAATCAACAATAAATCCTAATATAGTTCCAGAAATGACACCAAAAAATCGACCGTTCTGTACTGACCAGTACAATATTAATATAACAATAAAATCTGGCCTTACATTATTTATTGACAAAAAATCAGATAAAATCAATTGAATAAACCAAACAATCGAACCAGGAATTATAACTTCAGTCCAAAACATTTAATTTTTCAATAATTACAAAAACATATTGAAATGCGCTAAGATCATTATGCAAGGTTACATTAACAACTTTTTGAAAACTTCCACGATCTTCGTACACACCTTCAACAGTTCCTACTGGGAGCCCCGAATGATAAATATCACTAAACCCTGATGTAACTACCTTGTTACCAATATTAATAACAACGTTTTTGGGAACTTCGCGTATCTGCGCCGTTCCACTTCCTATAAACCTCAATATTCCAGTTGCTCCACTTGGTAATATTCGTACACTCAAACGAAAATTCGAATCTGAAATGAGTTGAACAATTGATGCCTTATCTCCTGCTTCTATCGTTTTTCCAATCACACCTTTAGGCGTTAAAACTGCTTGATTATTTTTTATTCCATCTAACTTTCCTCCATCTATCACTATTGAAAGCAGATTAGGTTGTATCCCCTTATTTACAACTTTCGCTGGTTTTATAAGAAGTTTTGCCTGTTTTTTAAAATCAAGCATATTAAGTAATTCATTATTTTCCTTATGAAGGTTTAACATAGATTCAATTTGCAATGATAAAAGGAGATTCTTCTCACGAAGTAATTGATTTTCCTGCTCAAGAAACATCAATGATTTTATCCAGCTAAAAGGCGAGGAAATAAATGAGACTACTTCAGCAGACTTACCACGGATAATACTCATCCGTGGATTATCATTATTTAATAATAAAAAACTTGAAAATGATATTGATAAAGCAAAAATGACATGGTCTTTGTGTCTAACAATTGCAATATAAATGCTATACATAGACTCCTAGAGAAGAACTGCTTCATATTTTTTTAGATTTTCAAGTACCATCCCAGTTCCTTTAACTACAGAAAGCAATGGATCTTCAGAAACATTAACTGGAACATTTGTCCGCTCCCTTATTATCTGGTCAATACCTTTTAATAAGCTTCCCCCACCAGCTAAGATAATACCCCTTTCTAAAATATCTGCTGCAAGTTCGGGTGGAGTCTGCTCTAAACATCTTTTTACTGCTTCTACAATTTGATTGACTGGGTCCTTGAGGGCAAGCCGAACCTCATCAGACGAGACCTCAATAGTTTTTGGAATTCCAGTCACTAAATCTCGTCCTTTAACAGCAATATCTGCAGACTTCATTTTCATAGCTGAACCAACAGTCTTTTTTATTTTTTCGCTCATACCTAGTCCAATCTCTAGTTTATGCTCATTCCTAAACCATTGTAATACTGCTTCATCCATTTCATCTCCAGCTATTCTAATAGTTTCTTTTGTAACAACACCATTTAACGAAATAACAGCTATCTCTGTAGTACCACCACCAATATCTACAATAATATTACCAATTGGCTTACTAATATCTAAACCTATACCAATAGCAGCAGCAACTGGTTCTTCAATTAAATATACTTCGCGCGCATTAGCACGTTCTCCTGAATCCTTAACAGCCCTCCTTTCAACCTCTGTAACTCCTGAGGGAACACAAATAACCATTCTTGGTCTAGCAAGTCTATTGAGATTGATTTTTCTAATAAAGCCCTGCAACATACCATCAGTCATTCGAAAGTCTGCAATTACTCCATCCTGCAAAGGACGTATTGTTTCAAGTTCTCGATGAGTTTTACCTAACATTGCTTTAGCTTCATCACCAACGGCAACAATGGTATCATCATGGACATTACGAGTAACTATAGATGGCTCATTAACTACAATTCCTCGCCCTTTAAGCCAGATTAAGGTATTTGCAGTGCCTAGATCTATCGCAACATCACCAGATATCCAATGAATAAAACTTGGGATCAAAAGGGGTGTCATTATTTTTTTATGAAATTATATTTATGTTTGTTAATTAAATTTACACAGAAATCATCACAGAATTAACTGGGCATTTTACTTTTATCACATCTTATCTCTCTTCATCCAACTTTATTTAACTACCATCTACGTGATGATTATTTAGCCTCACATTCTATTTTGAAAATAAAAAATCATAATCCAGCACCTATGAATGGATTATCTAATCTGTAATCACCAAACCCATTTTGATCTACAAAGACAAATTGTTTACTAATATTATAATAATTCCATATTTGTAAAACAGATGTATTTGAAAATGATGAATTTGTGCGTTGTATATCATCTGGTGGACCAAATAATATATAAATCATACCCCTATCAGACTCCCAACCTTGTTGCCACCCATCAAAATTCTCATTTGCATAACTAACACGCCTATAATATTCATCCATCAATTCGTTAATTTCTGTTTCTGGAGTAGGATCCCGTTTTTTCCATACACTATAGAACAACTCCTCTCTTCGTTTTTTAGACTTATCTTTTAGAAGATTACGTTCTTCATTAGTCAGGATATACCTCATTTGTTTAAATGCTAGATCTAGATTGGAAACAAATCTGGATACTCCTGCTTTATATGTAGTAAAACTGATTTCTTTCTGGTCACTTTTATTATTTTGAGAAATTTTAATTTTAAAATTATTCTTCAATGGTTGCAAAGTCTTAGATGAAATAAAAATATTTTTATTGAAATATCCTCTGGTTTCTCCTTTATCGATAATTTTCTCAATCAATGAATCATTAGCTAAACTATTAGTAATAAAGATATCTATTTCATAATCAGAGTTATTTAAAAATCCACTAATATTTAGATCAATCCCATCATTTATTTCCCGTACTCTGTATCCTTTTGTCGGTATTTTCCCAAAAGTGAATCCCCAATCACCATTAAGATCTAATAAAAAATTAGGTGGTAATAATACTGGTGTTTTAGAATAACCTCTCAAATTTACTTCTTTTCTTAATATTCCTTTTTTTCTTGTATCATCATCTTGTAACTCACCAATTATTTCATATTGACCATTTTTGGGAATAATAAAGGATGTGAAATGTTTTCTATTCCTTCTAAAGGAATTTGTTATTTTGTAATCATCAACTATAATGGAGTCAACCCAAACTACATATTCTTTTTTATCTCCATCTTTATCCCATATACCGATAGATGCTTGATATGATGCAAAATAGTTGTGCTTTTGTTTTATAAACTGTAAACAGTAAAATGGAATTTCTAAAAATGCTACGATCTTTACAGAGTCTTTATCTACAGCATAATAAAAAGGATGAATATTAAATTTTTCAACATTAGTCTTTTCCTTTCGCCTATTTGTATTTATCTGTGCTTGAATTTCTCCAATAATAAAAGACAAACTAAATATGAAAATAATTGAATTAATTATAAATCTTTTTTCCATTTAAACCTTATCAAACCATTATTAGTACCTAACCAAATTATATTTCTTTGAAGAATAATTTCATTTACTTGCCCAATAAAAGAAAATAAATAATCTTTTATTAACCCAGTCCTATTATTTATCCTTAAAAGCCCACTATCAGTACCTAAAAAAAGATACTTATCATTAGCAGCTAATGAATAAATAATTTTATTCTGGTATAAAGCTGGATTACAAACAATCTTCCACTCTTTTTCATCTAAATCTAATTTAACTATTCCCATATCACCTGCAACATAGACAAGTCGATTAAATTTTTCAATAGCTGTAATATTGGAAAACTGCTCTGGGAATTTTTTACTTCCATAATTTAATGCAGAAACTAATTGTGGATTTTTATCAGAATAAATAAAAAGGCCAGACCTTGCACCTATCCATATATCCTCTTCGATAAATTCAATATCATAAACTGGTATTTGATGAAAAAAAGATTCTATGCCGGATGGATCATAAGATTGTGTTGAACATTCAATGCGACTTAATCCCATTGATGAACCTACCCATACATGCTTAGAGGTAACATCCAAATCCCAAATTTTTCCACCAGGAACACCTCTTTCCTCACCAATGGTACGCCAGTAATTTTTTCTAAAATCAAAATATAAAATAAGGCTATTTCCCCCTGCCCATAATTGAGAATCCGTTGAATAAAGAGAATAAATAGGTGTAGGTGTCATATTGATTGTTTCATCAAATGAATAGATTTGTGATATTTTAGTGTGCATATTAAGCTTTGATATACCTCGTGAAGTAATATAATCTTGACTGCCAATCCAAAAGTATTCGTCGTCATCAAAAATAGTATTTATATCAGTATTAATAATACTGGTTGAAATCGGAGAAAATATTTCCATCGTCGTTGTTCCATAAAAGAGAGTACCATCATCTGTGCCAACATAAACCTTACCTTGATTACCAATGAAACCCGTGGTGATTGCTAATGTTTTACCCATCCCGTTTATTAATCTATTACCATTGAAAACCCAATCTTCTAGTATATGGTAGTCTAATAAAATATTATTCAAATTGCTCTTGTTATTATACCCTTCACTACCCCATTTCACAGATAATTCATCTGGAGTTGCATAAATTCCAATTAACATACCAGATAATTGATCAAGCTTAACATAAGATGATCTAGCTTGGAGCCAAATATATTTATTTGATGATCCAATTCGCTTAATTTGATCTGAATTAGATAAACCAAGACTATTTAATTCATAGGTAAACCAATCTCCTTCTCTAGAGAAGGAGTATTGTATATATTTAGGAGTTGCAGTCCAAAGCAATCCAGTTTTTTTGTCAAAGTAAGTAGCTGTGATATGATTGCTTTTTAATCCTTGAGCAGTTGTTATTGGATCATCAAAATAATCCCCAAAAAGGTTGAATCGTTTCAAACCACCTAATTCAGTACCAATATAGGCAAAATTAAAACCTTCAGTAATTGATGTAATTGAGCCCGAACCCTTGTATAATATCCAATCAAATGGCCTAAATCTAGAATCGGGTTGGGATGCTGCTGTAGAACATATAAATACAATAAAAATAATTTTAAAAAAAAAATCTTTCATAATATCGGTAATTCATAATTACGGTACTATAATCTGTAAATCTAATAAGCAAATCGTATAAAATAATGTTCTTCTAATACTTTTTTCTCCTAGGATTTTTATTTTTGGTATAGCTACCTCTTTTATTCTTCTTTCTATTGGAATTTTTTGATAAACGTGAACGAATTTTTGAGATATACCCATGATCCAAAAATATGGTAACAGACGCAAATTGTTTTAAGTATAACTCTGATGGAGCGGTGATGATTATAGTAGTACCCAGATTTCTATTCATTTTTATAATCTGATTTCTAAAATCTTTTTCCATTGTATTGTTAAAATACATTCCATAATCATCTATCAATAAAACACGTGGATCACACTCGCACGCGAGAATCATTCCAAGCCAATTTAATTCTCCGGAAGAGATGTTACTAATATTTCTATTCCATAGATTTTTAAAACTACTATTTTTAAAATATCGGTTCTGTATCATATGTTTTTTCTTTTTAAACTTTAAGGAAACATAATCCGAGACCCTTTTTCTTTTACCATTAATTAAGGGATCTCTTGTATAAAAAATATTCTCAGCTGGTTTAATTTTACCAAACCAAGTTTTGCCAAACGCTTTATCATCATAAAGAATGGTACCTGTTGATTGTTTTTCTAAGCCAGCCAAGAGATTTAGAAGAGTGGATTTCCCACTACCTACCGTACCTACAATACCATAAATGGTTCCTGGATGTATGTCAAGTTTATTAATCTTTAAGACATTGTAAGATCCGTAGTCTTTTGTTAATTCATTGACTTTGTATATCAATCTTTTTGTACTAGCCATTTTATCATCCTTTCAAGAAAAACTATTTTCTTATTAGGGAAAGGAATACTCAAAGCGATTTAGTTCATTGATTTTCTAACCATCTCTCAGCATCAATTGCTGCCATACAACCCGAACCAGCAGCTGTTACTGCTTGCCTATAAACATGGTCTTGCACGTCACCACAGGCAAAGATACCGGTTTTACTTGTATAGGTTGAATCAGGTTTGGTTATTATGTATCCTGTGTCATCTAATTCAAGATATTCTTTGAATAAATTAGTGTTTGGTACATGTCCAATAGCCATAAAAATACCATCACATTTAAGATTCCTGACCCGATCTGATAAAGAGTCTTGTATGGTTACAGATTCAACTCCTGTTTCTTCTGTACCTATGATATCCGTTACTAATGAATTATAACAAATAGATATTTTCTGATTCGACAAAACCCTATCAACCATAATTTTAGATGCTCTAAATTCATCCCTCCTATGTACAATTACTACTTCTGAAGCAAATTTTGTTAAAAACATTGCTTCTTCCATTGCCGAATCGCCACCCCCCACGACCAATACTCTTTTGTCTTTAAAAAAGAAACCATCACATGTAGCACATGCAGAGACTCCATGTCCCATCAATCTAGCCTCTGATTCCAAACCAAGAAGTTTTGCTGATGCTCCGGTGGATATAATAATCGCTTCAGCAGTATAATCAGTACCATTGCTGGAAACAGTAAATGGTCTTTTCTTAAAATCTATACCATCAACTGTTTCAAATAAACATTCTGCTCCAAATTTTTGTGCTTGCTTCCTAAATTGATCCATCATATCTGGACCCATTATACCATTTGGAAAACCCGGATAATTTTCAACATCTGTTGTAATAGTAAGTTGCCCTCCAGGTTGAGCACCTTCAAAGACAATTGGATTTAGGTTAGCCCTAGCTGCATAAATTGCAGCAGTAAGTCCTGCAGGACCAGAACCAATAATAATAACCTTTCGCTTCATTTCCCTTTTAGTTTTTAATTAAATAATTTCATTCAATATGTCAGTTATATTTTTTTTAGGAACTGAACCAACAATTTGATTGACAACTTCCCCATCCTTCAATAATAAAAGAGTAGGGATACTTCTAATACCATATTTCATGGCAATATTCTGGTTTTGATCAACATCAACCTTTCCTACTTTCACTTTTCCTTTATATTCGCCAGCTATCTCTTCTATAACTGGTGCAATTGCCTTGCAAGGTCCACACCAGACAGCCCAAAAGTCTATTAGTACTGGTAGGTCAGATTGTGTTACATCAATATCAAAATTTTGATCTGTAAATTCATGTACATTTTCAGACATAATATTTAAATACTCCGTAATTTTAATAAAATAAGGATTGTAAATTATACTTAACTCATGTAGCGTAAGTAATAAAATATTATAATTTCAAAATATTATTCGACTAACAAAGATGTAGTCACAATATCAATTGGTATATTGAGATAATTATTTGAAAAAGAAAAAGAATCACCATCCATAGCATTAATCAATTCTAATGGTATAAAGTCATGATTAATTATAAAGTATGGTATTATTTGGTATTCACCTGCTACAAGATTGATTTGATTTGTTTTTACAACATACTTCCATTGTATATTTTCATTCATTTCATAGTTTAAGTGTATTAATCTATCATCCATGAGATTACCATAAGCATCATAACCGCTATATCTATAAAATATTGCCGTATCACTCTCAATATCATGGAAAATTAAACCTGAATGAACATTATATGTATGATTGGTGCCGTATTTATACAAATCAATATTAACAGAATTATATATTTCAACATTGAATACAATCTGAACCGAATCACGGTCATAAAATTTTCCTTCAAATGGTTCTAAGGCTAGACTGCCAGACATAATTTTTTTAAGCTCTATAGTTTTAACTAAAACACCATTAATAGAAAAATCAGTTTGAGTATTAGAAATTCTTCCATTAGTAAGATTAATAATTGCTGAATCCAATTGATAATTATAAATAAAAAAATAGATTTTAATCGGACCCGATATGGAACTTAAAGTAGATTGAGTATTACTAATTTCTATTGAGAAGTTTCCATCTTGATCTGTTGTAGTATAACTTTCAAAAGTTTCCAACCAAACGGAGACAGGAGTATCTATAGAGTTATTTTCTGTTAAAATTGTACCACTTAAATACAACCCATCTGTACTTGGATCATCCCAAAAAGGATTTGATGTACAATGTAATACAAAAATCAATAGAAATAATAGCTTGATATTATTCATTCTATTGCAATGCTAATATTTAAAGAATATCTTTTATCGTAAATAGATATACCTTCCAATGTCTGAGATGAACTATTGATATTCTTGATAGAAAAGTTAAATGATGTTTTAAAATTACCGATTTGGAGTCTCCTATAAATATTAATATCAAAATTTGTGATGGGTTCAAGTCTTGTTTGGTTATGGATTTCATTTTGTCCTACTGTTGTAATTTGTCTTGAGCTCTCACTCCTTTGAATAAATTCCATATTAAACCATTTATTATTTATTGTAAAAATATTTCTCAACATTTTATCTGGTTGAAGCTGGAATGCGATTGGGTCAGAAAAATAATAATTTGATAGATAAGTTTTAAAATTGATCCATTCTATTTTTGGTTGATATGTTAAATTTGTTTCTATACCTGACAAACTTGCCCTACCAAAATTGATAGGATATTTGATAGGAGTGCCCGATAAATAAATATGTTTTATTTTATCATAGTATTGATATGAAAAAATTGAGATGTTTACAATATAAGAACGATCAGATTTATCATTATTATTTATTTTCATACCCATTTCATACATTGATTTTTTTTCTGGTACAATCTTATTTTGATATTGATAAAATGGATTTATTTGATTACTGATTAATTCACCAACACTTGGAACTCTGAATACATTACCTATATTCATGTAAAATAATACTTTTCTATTTTGCTGTTTATTTAGTAATGAGGCAGTGAATTGCACATTATTATTATCTACAGAATTGCCAAAAATTAAATCATCAACTGATAAATTTGGTATATCAGTAACTCTATGCTTACTAAAAACAAACTTCAAGTCTTGAAACTGGATTTTTTTATCAGCCTCTGACTGGTAAATTTCAAATGATCCTGTAAAAATAGAACTCTGTCTATCTAGAAGGATCTTATCATCATTAATAGTCCAATCGGCACCAGTTAAATGTGTCTCTGTTGAAAAACGAAACTTTGAATTGTCTAGAACCTTTTTATATTCAAAGCCAAACCCTTGAGTATCATCTGCCTTCCTTCTATAATCTAGACTTATATTTTCATTTAATTCAGAATCTTGATAGAGGCCAAAGAATGTAATATTGTCTTTTGATGGATTGCTATTTTCCAGCTTTAATATTATGTTATTCATTTTATGATATACAGAATCATTAGTACGAATATTCTGGAATATTTTTTCATTTTGAAAGGTCATCAATCGTAATTCAAAATTTTTCAAATTTTTTATTCCTGAGTTTATATATAACCGGTTGAAATTTGAATTGATCTCAGGTATATCCGCGCCACTATATACTTGCGACATATTCACTTGCGATTTTCCAATATTAAGAGTCCCATATTTCAAACCTAAGGAACCAAACCCATCATATCCACCATAATTATATGTTCCAAACTTCTGATTAAAAACTAGACTAGTTTCATATCTTAATTTTGGGATAAAATTAATAGTACCTGAAGATGCCAATGCTTTTTCATGCCCCCCAGCTATAAGCTCCATCCCAATTAAACCCAAATTAGTTAATTGTGAAAGGTCCATAAGAGCATCACCCATATTATTTATTCTGATTCCATCATACAAAAAAACCATTTCCTCTGCAGATGATGCACGTATAGATATGGCTTTACTCCCATCAATTGTTTCATTTAATAATATTGGATATCCTGAAAAAAGTGCATCTCCTAAATCCATTGAACCTCTAAGTGAGATATCTTCTATATCAATAAATATTACACTATTTTTGTCCTTAAAGGGATCAAATTGCTTCTTTTCTGCAGCTGTAACATCTAAAGAATCCATTACTATTACTTTTTCATTAAGAATAATATCTACGCCATTTTCATAGAGAATAATATTTATAGTATCTGGTTCATATCCTATATGATTCAAACTAAGTTTTCTATCTTTAATTGGAACGATCAAATAAAATTGACCTTCTCCATTTGATTTTGTTCCTTTCCCAGAAGGCAATGAAATAATATTAACATCTGATAGTACAACACCCTCCTCGCTAACGACTCTACCCTCTATAGGCTTTGTCTGAGCAATTAATAAGCAAGAAAAAAACAATACAATAAAGATATAACTCGGTTTCAATTGATCAACCTCAATAAATAATGTAATTATTTATATAATAATTTAGATAAGTTTTCTTTGAGTACAGCTGAGGCTGTTAAAAGTCCAGAAAATAGAGCACTCGAGACACCAACTGTTGTAATATCCTGCCCTGTAAAAAAAAGATTGTTAATTCTAGATTGTGGTCTCAACCATCGCTGTCTAAAACGCATTGGAGAATGATCAAGACCATACATTTCTCCCTTTTGATAATTTGCAAGGTCCCTCACTGTAAGAGGAGTAGAGAGCTCCTGATAATCCACAGCATCTTTTATACCGGTAACATGTTGAAAAACCACATCCAAAATCCGGTCAGATAATTTTTCTTTTTCAGCCTCATACTCATTACCGCGATTTTTCCATTTTAATTTTTCCCATTTTTCATACCAACTCCATCGGCTCAATGTAATGGCTTCCATTGTTGCAGAATCAGGATGTTGTTCGTCCCAAGAATAATCTTTTGCTGAAGGAAATGAAATATAAACAACTGGGAAGTCTGATCCAGAGTTTTCAATATAATCTTTAACCACTTTATCGTGATCATAATCCGGATACACCCAAAGATTTGTATTTTCCAAACCAAGATATTTTGCTGATTTATTTAATCCTAAATGCAAACAAACGTAACTTTTAGTTTGTTGAATTTTTCTTAACTGATGAGAGATATCAAATGGTAAAGAACTATTTTTACCTAACAATTTATCTAACGTATTCACAACCCCTGTGCTACTAATAACATGTTTTGATTCAATCAAATCACCATTATCCATTATAACACCCACAGCATTCCCATGATGCAACTTTATCTCTTTCACACCAGCATTCACAGCAAGTTTACCTCCATTATTTTCAATCAAATCTGAAACGGTCTCAGCAATTCTTCTGGACGTACCCTTAGGATAATTACCACCATCAAAATAATGGTGAGCGACAAATGCATGCATTGCGAAACTACTTTGTGCAGGTGGTAGTCCATAGTCACCCCATTGTCCTGTAAGAACACCAATCAATTTATCATCATGAGTTAGACTCGATAATACATCTAGAGTTGTACGGTCTGAATATTTAAAAAACTTTCTATTCATAAATGGATAAGTAATTGATCCAATGAATCCCGATAAGGCTTTCTGACTAAAGTATTTTCTTGAGCTACTGACTACTTCATCTATAAGTTTCATATAGGTTATAATAGCAGATTCTTCTTTAGGGAAGGATGATATCATATCATCGATAAATTGTTGTCTGGGTGCAACAAAATCATAAAACTTATCAGGGAAAATTATTCTGTCATAGTTCTTATTCATTGGACACCATTCTAATTTTCTATCTGAAATCAGATCAAATAATTTTCTAACAGCAGAGTCGGTTTTGTTAACCTGACCAATATAATGAATACCTACATCCCACTCATAGTTGTTTCTTTTAAATGTATGCGTCCATCCACCTATTTTAAAGTGTTTTTCAAGTACTAGCACTTTTTTATCTTTCAAACTCAATAGAGCAGCTGTACTCAGACCGCTTATTCCTGAGCCTATAATGATTGCATCATATGACTCATTTGTCAAATCAGAATTGTATGTATTCCACTTTTTCAAAATTTCCTAACTAATCTACTTCAATATATCATGAACATAGAAAATAATAATCCTATGATCCTTGATAAAAAAAAATTTTATTTTTTCTTGTTTATACAAATACCTAGGAATTTTCAAGTGTCTTAAAACAAAAAAACGAAAACCCTACAACTATAAAAGAAGCAATCATAGAACTAAAAAATTGACCACTATATAAATTTGCAAATCCTAATGTTAATTTATTAATAACTACTATTACACCTATAATTATCGGTATCAGCGAAGGGTTAAACCTGATCACTTCCTTATGAATAAAGAAG
>CAZEER010000009.1:0-25926 GCA_964511215.1 uncultured bacterium
TTTGGCACTCTACCAACTGAGTTACGGTGGCAATTAATAATCATTTAATATGCTTCAACCTCCAATAATTCCACTTCAAAGATTAAAGTCGCACCTGGAGGTATTACACTCCCCGCACCTGCATCACCATAACCAAGATCTGGTGGGATGGTTAATTTTCTTTTTCCTCCAACCATCATACCCTTAACACCAAGATCCCATCCTTTAATCACTGAACCCACACCTAGTGTAAATGTAAAAGGCTCTCTTCCAGAGTTTAAGGATGAATCAAAAATCGAGCCATCCTCTAATTTCCCAGTGTAATTCACCACTACTTTATTATAATCCTGGGCTACTTGACCTTCACCAACCACCAAATTCTCAATGATTAATCCATTATCCATAGTTAAAATACTCCCTTTGTTGTCACAACCTAATTCAATAAGAATCAAGCAAAACATTAATATTTTATGAGAAAAATTCATTTCACGTACGTTCATTTATTGATAAAAAAGGTCTGTAAATTTACCTTATCATTACTCTGACACAAATGATATAGAAAATGAAATATTCTTTTATACAAACAATTATTCCAACTTTAATAGTTTCAAGTTCTGTTCTTATCGCAAACGAACGGTTACAGCTAAAAAATGCATCTCTTCTTGAAAATAAAACTACAGCAGGTGAATCTATAAAATATATATCAGGGAATGTAATTTTTTTGAAGGGCGATTTGACTCTTAATTGCGATGAAGGTAGGCACTACGATGAAAAGGGACTCGCAATATTATATCAAAATGTATCTGCAATCCAAAAGGGACGTAGTTTAACTTGTGATACCATAAAGTTTTTTTCAAATGAAGATAAACTAATAAGTATAGGAAATTCTCGAGTTTGGGAGCAAGACTATGATTTGAAGGCTGATTCTATTACTGTATTTACAAAAATAGATAGTGGTGTTGCACTTGGAAATGTTACTCTATTCCAAAAAGGACAAGTTATTAAAGCTGATCGTATTGAATACCAAAAAGGTAAAACCCATGATGGTGTATCTTATACAGCCATTGGTGGAGTAACCATAACAGATTCGACAAGAATAGCAACCTGCGAAAGAGCTCAATATAAAATTGAAAAAGAAATAACAACCTTAGAAATAGAGCCAAAAATAAAAGACGGTGGCAGAATTTTATCTGGTGAAAAAATTGAATTAACCTATCAAAATGAATTATTAAAAAAACTGTTTATTCCACGTAAAGCTTTAGCTATCACTCCTATTGATGGATACCAAAGGTCGCTATCTGATTCTTTAAAAGTTGGCGATACACTAAAATTTGATGACCGTATGGAGGGATCTGAATTAATAAGCTTCTTTAAGAATGGTGTGATTGATTCACTGCGGATTGGAGGAATGGCTAAAACACTATACCATGTATTTGAAGATTCAATCTACCAGGGTAAAAATAATGCATCTGGGGATACTATAATTATGATATTCAAAAATAATGAATTAGATATTCTAGATATCTTTGGTGGTTCAAAAGGAAAATATTTACCTGACCCTATTGCGAATGACATGAGTACTCCTATCGTTTATTCTGCTGATAAAATTCAATATCGCTTAATAGATGAAGAATCAGATTTCAAAGGCAATGCAAATATAAAACATGATAAAACAGATCTCGAAGCGGGATTTATTAATATAGACTGGAAAACAAATCTCTTAAAGGCATTTCCTGGACTACGATCTGACACCACTAGCCTGCAAACCATGCCTTTAATTAGAGAGGAAGGGAAAGACCCTATGGTTGGTGACTCTATGGTCTACAGCCTAAAATCCAAAAAAGGTAAAATTAGTATGGGAAAGACTAAAGCTGATGATGGTTATTATACAGGCAATAAAATTCGTAACCAATCTAATAAAGTCTTTTTTATAGAAAATTCAACCTATACTACCTGCGATTTAGATACTGCACATTTTCATTTTGAATCTAAAAAAATGAAAATTATTCAAAATGACTTAGTTATTGCAAAACCCATAATCCTCCACCTAGGTCAAATACCAATATTAGGTATCCCTCTAGGTATTTTCCCGCACAAAGGTGGACAACGTCATTCTGGTTGGATTATGCCATCATATGGGGATAATAAAAATCGAGGGCAATACATTCAGGGCCTAGGATTTTATTGGGCACCCAGTGATTACTGGGATTCAAAATTCACAATGGGTTTTGGAGATAAACAGGGTGCTACTTTCAGGCTAAATACAGTTTATCGCTTGCGTTATAAATTCAGCGGTAATCTCAGTTTTTTCAATCAACAATATTTAAATGGAACAAGTGATATCACAAAACTTTCTGAACAAAAAAATACGAGTACTACGCTAAAATGGGTACACAAACAGGATATGCGAAATAATCAATCTCTTAATGCAAACATAACATATTCTACAAATGGAGACTACAATAAAAAATATGGTTTATCACAGGCTGAAAGGATGGATCAAAAAGCCATTTCTAATCTGTCTTATTCAAAAAGGTGGCCTAAAGCAAAAAATTCATTTAGCTCTAATTATTATTCTAATATTGATTTACTTGTTAGTGAAAAAACTAATCCTATCAGTAATTTTTATGTACAACCATCAAAGGCTGGTACTCAAATAAATATTGGAAATAAAACATTTCCAAAATTTTCATTTCGCCATGGGCAAACTAATTTTTTCCCTACTTCAGCAAATAAGAAAAAATGGTACAATACCATTTCATGGGATTATGGCTTAAACTATACCAATAAAGATCGAGATTATTATGAATCCGAAAAAATAGATTCCGTATTTGTCTGGACAAGAGATTCATCTGGAGCATTAATGAAAATGAATGAAAAAAATAATGCCTGGGTACACACTACTCGATTGAATGCTCCACAAAAACTCTTTAAATATATTTCCATTAATCCCAGCATCAATCTTAAATCTGTGTGGGTCAATGAAACTCAAGATGGTATATGGGATGCTGATTCAGGTATATTTAAGAAATCTCAAAAGCAGGGATTTGCATCTAGAACTACTGGCTCATTCGCAATGAATGCTAATACTCAAATTTTCGGTCTTTTCCCAATACCTTTTGGACCTGTAAAAGCAATTCGTCATGTTATGTCACCCTCAATTGGTTATTCCTGGACACCTGATTTTTCAAAGCCTTTATTTGGATATGATTTAGATTATGTTTTTACTGAAACAGACTCTATTGGCAATGAAGTTTTTCACGATCGGTTTGTTGGAAGTATGGCAGGTAATACACCACGATCAGAACAAAAAACTATGACTTTAGGTTTAAACAATATATTCCAAGCCAAAATAAAACAAAGCGATAATAATGAAAAAAAAATTGATCTTATGAGTTGGCGCATGAATTCCGGTTATAATTTTGCAGCTGATTCAATGAGGCTATCAAACCTTCGATCTAGCGCCCGTTCTAAGATTGCAGGAAAATTGAATCTAGACCTTAGCATGACTCATGATTTTTACAAATATGATAAAGAATTAAATAGACGTATTAAAAAATTCAACAAAAATGAAGATGGAATTATAGCTCCTAGACTTACAAATGTCCGCTTGTCAACTGGTTTCAAAATTTCAGGGAAAAACTGGAATTATTCTCCAACCAAATCTAGTACAAATGAAGACACCCTAACTATTGATGATGATTTAAATGGTCAAAGCTTAAATAAATCAACAGATAATCCTTTAATTAGAAATAATAATAAAAAACTGTGGAGTACTAATATAAGTTTGAGTTATAATTATTCTGTTATTAATCCTGATTCCCCAACTAAAAATTTTTGGGCAAATACCACTTCCAATTTGAACGTAACAAAAAAATGGAAGGTTTCTTATAGAGCTCGTTTTGATCTTATAAAACGAGATCTTATAAATCATTCTTTTTCTATCTATCGAGATTTACATTGTTGGGAACTATCACTTGGTTGGACTCCAAGTGGACTTGGACAAGGGATTAATTTTAAGCTAAATGTAAAATCACCTACACTACAAGATCTAAAAATTGAAAAAAGAGGAGGCATTTATTCTGGTGCAGGGTTTTAAATCTTCAATTAATTTCACTATCGGCCTGTATGAAAAAAATTCTAATGAATATAATAGTTTATTATGATTTGTCCTGAATGTAAAATGAAATATGTTTCCAATATAAAAGAATGTAGTAGTTGTCAAATTAATCTTGTAGAGACATCTACAATAAATAAACGATTAAAAAGAAAAACATGGTCTCCACTTTCTACTTTTAATGGACGATTATTGGCTGATATGTTAGCAGAAGTGCTAGATCAACACTCTATACCATATCACCTAAAAATGGATTGGGCATCATCTGCATTAAGTGTTGAAGTCCTACAAATTCCAGGGCAAACTGTTCAGATTTTTGTTCCTACAGAATATCTGAGTAAAGCATCTGAGTTAACTTCATCTATAACTGGAGAGTTAGAATGAATCATATAAAGAGCATTAAAGGAACACATGATATTTTACCTGAAGAAAGTAGAAAATGGCAAAAACTTGAATCCATCATCAAGGATACTTGTGCAAAATTTGGTTACCAAGAAATTCGAACTCCTATTTTTGAAGATACAAATCTGTTTTTAAGAAGTGTCGGAGAAGAAACAGACATTGTCTCAAAAGAGATGTATACCTGGGAAGACAAAGACGGGACATCATTAACATTAAGACCTGAATTAACTGCCTCAGTAGCTCGTTCTTACATTCAAAATAATCTGGGAGGGAAATCCCCCATCCAACGCTTATATTATATTGGTCCTCTCTTCAGGAGAGAAAGACCACAAAAAGGTAGACAAAGACAATTTCATCAATTTGGCATCGAGGCATTCGGCTCCAGTCATCCTGAGCAAGAAGCGGAAATCATAGCTCTAGCATGGCATATTTTATTGAAATGCGGTTTAGAAAATAATACCAAACTTTATTTAAATAGTATCGGCTCTAAAGATTGCAGAATTAAGTACCGTGATGCGCTAAAAAAATTCATACGCCCTCACTTAAATAGACTATCAAAGCCGAGCCTTCAAAGATTTGAAACTAACCCACTTCGTATTTTAGATACAAAAAATAAAGATGAACAAATGCTACTGAAAGGTGCTCCCAAAATCTCTAACTATTATTCAAATTTAGACTTTGAACATTTTGAATCTGTCAAACACTTTCTTGAAACTATGCATATTCCCTATACAATCAATTCTGCACTAGTTAGAGGTTTAGATTATTATACAAAAACAGTTTTTGAATTCACATCTGAAACTCTTGGAGCACAAGATGCTTTAATCGGCGGTGGACGTTATGATGGACTCATTGAAACCTTAGGTGCAAAATCGACTCCTGGAGTTGGTTTTGCTGCGGGGATGGAACGATTTCTAATTGCAATGACAGACTTAGATAAAATAGAAAATAGATTTAAACCCGATATCTATTTTATATGCATAGATGAAAAAGGATTACCCATAATTCTTCAAATTGCTAACCAACTAAGGTCTAATGGGTATAAGGCAATTTTTGATCCACTCAGAAGGAGTATGAAAGCTCAGCTAAGGGAAGCAAATAAATCCGGTGCAAAGTACGCTTTAATCTTAGGTGAAAATGAGATGAATAATGACTCAATTATTTTCAAAGACCTTAATGATAGTACTCAGAAAAATGTTTTACAAACAAATGTCATAAACTTTTTTGATAATTTGACAAACTAAATTTTAAATTATTATATTAAATACGCGCGCGTAAATATCGTTTTTTTGAAAAAATTCTGAGAATTATTAAATGAATAACAAACCACTATTAATTGTAGAATCACCAACGAAGGTTAAAACAATACAGCAATATTTAGGAAGTGAATATGATGTTATATCATGTGTTGGCCATGTAAAGGATCTGCCTAAAAATGAACTTGGGATTAATATTGATGATAATTTTCAGATTGCACTTGAAGTCCTTCCCGACAAAAAAAAGTTTATTTCTGAATTAAGAAAAAAATCCGACTCGGCAGAGCGAGTTTTAATTGCGACTGATCCTGATCGTGAAGGAGAGGCCATCGCAGCTCATCTCGCAGTAGAAATTCCGAAAGAAAAACTAGAGCGAGTGCAATTCACTGAGATTACAAAGGCAGGAATCCAACAAGGAATAAATAATATTCGGAAAATAGATACTGACTTAGTAGCTGCTCAAACTGCTCGCCGTGTAATAGATCGCCTCGTTGGCTATAAAGTATCGCCTGTGTTATGGGCAACTTTGCAAAGTAATATGAATTTTGTTTCTACCAATTTATCTGCAGGAAGAGTTCAATCGGCGGCTGTTAAAATTATTGTTGATCGAGATCGCTTAAGAGCAAAGTTTAATAAGTCTGTATTTTTTGATCTGAAGGCTGAACTAAAAAAAATAGATACAACTGATACATTTAACGCCACCCTTGTTAAGATTGATGATATAAAAATAGCAACCAGTAGTAGTTTTGATTCAGAAACTGGATCTTTAAAAACCAAGGACATTATACTCTTATCACAAACCCAAGCAGAAGAACTTGTTAATGAACTCAAACCTGGAAACTGGACTATAACAAATATTGAGGATAAACCACGTACATCAAATCCTAAACCGCCGTTTACGACAAGCACATTGCAACAAGAAGCCGTAAGAAAATTAAGAAACTCAGCACGACAAACTATGAGTGTTGCTCAACAATTATATGAAAATGGTTTTATAACCTATATGCGTACTGATTCTACACATTTATCTGATGAGGCTATTTCAGGTGCCAGAAATATTATTAAAAATAATTATGGTGATGAATACCTTCCAGATAAACCAAAACAGTATACAACAAAAGTTAAAAATGCTCAAGAAGCACACGAAGCAATCCGACCTGCTCATCGTCTTTTTCGTTCGGTAGATGAAGTCCAAAAATCTTTAGGTGACGATGCGTCCAAGTTATATGATTTAATCTGGAAAAGAACCATTGCCAGTCAAATGCAATCTGCTAAATTGAAACAAACAGCAATAACAATCAAAAATCAAAATGTAGAATTCAGGGCCAATGGTCAAGTCATCTTATTCCCTGGATATATGCGTGTTTACGTTGAAGGACGTGATAATCCCAATAGGGATTTGGCTAATAAAGAACGATTACTGCCAGAACTTAAACTTGGAGAGAAGCTAAACTGTAACAACCTTCAACCAGAACATCACAGCACAAAACCACCGGCACGCTATACCGAAGCTTCTCTTGTAAAATCTTTAGAAGAAAACGGCATTGGAAGACCTTCTACTTTTGCATCTATTTTAGCAACTGTTGTACGTCGCAAGTATGTAGATCGTAAGAATGGAAAACTTGCCCCCACATTTCTTGGTTTAGCTGTTACACAATTATTGGAAAATCATTTTACAAATCTTGTAAATAAAGAGTTTACTGCAAAAATGGAAAATGGTTTGGATGATATCTCTACGGGTAAGTTAGAAGCGATTCCATTTATGACCAACTTTTATCATGGTGGAGGCCAATTTCTAGGATTGGAAAAAATGCTCCAAGAAAAAGTCGACATACCAGCAGCATGCTCAATTGCCATCCCTGATGAATTATCGGAAACAACTGAAGGTAGGATTGGAAAGTTTGGCCCTTATTTGCGACGCGGAGAAGATACAAGGTCAATACCGGATGAAATTTATTTAGGTGACTTAACCTTGGATAAAATTAATGAAATATTTATTGAAAAAACAAAAGAAGATGAACCTCTAGGTTCAGATCCTAAATCTGGTGAATTAATTTGGATAAAAAAAGGCCCCTACGGTCATTATGTGCAATTGGGTGAGACAAAAACACGTAAAGGAATTCCAAAAAACTATGCTTTATCTGATGTAAATCTTGATTACGCTCTAAAATTATTATCCTTACCGAGAGAAATAGGCATCCACTCTGAAACCAAAGAAATGATTACGGCTGACTACGGTCGCTATGGACCTTATATCAAATGCGGAAAGCAAAATGCATCGCTACGTGGGGTTGAAACACCTTTAGATATCTCTTTAGAAAAAGCAATTGAATTGCTAGCTAATCGTAATAAAACAAGTGCTGAGATTAAGGAGTTAGGTAAACACCCTCAAAGTGGAGAAGTCTTGGTTCTCAAAGATGGTCGCTATGGACCCTATATAAGTGACGGTAAAATAAATGCATCATTAGGAAAACTTTATTCTGCTGAGACCATTACATTAGATGATGCAATAGATATTATAGATCAAAAAAGATTAAATCCACCAAAGAAAAAACGAGCTCGAAAAAAGAAAAAATGAGAGCAAACACAATTATTGTTAACTGTTACTTTCTCAATTAATTATGGATAAAACCATTGAAAAGATAGTTTCTTTATCTAAAAGAAGAGGTTTCATTTTTCAGAGTTCCGATATTTATGGTGGTTTTTCTGCGGTCTATGATTATGGCCCTCTAGGAATAGAATTAAAAAATAATATCTCTCAACTTTGGTGGAAAGATATGACCCAAGTTCACGAAAATATTGTGGGTCTTGACAGTGGGATTTTGATGCATCCAAAGATTTGGGAAGCTTCAGGGCATGCGGATGCATTTAATGATCCGCTTGTAGACTGTAAACAATGTAAATCCCGTTATAGAGCTGATGAATTTTTAGGAGAAAATCTAGCTATTAATTGGAATGATACCCAGTGTCCTAAGTGTGGTACAACGGGCAATTTGACCGAACCTCGAAACTTTAATTTGATGTTCAAAACACATGTCGGACCCATTGAAGAAACGGGAGCAGAAGCATTTTTAAGACCTGAGACAGCCCAAGGTATTTACGTGAATTATCAGTTAATTCAAGGGGCTATGCGACTAAAAATACCTTTCGGAATTGCACAAATTGGTAAAGCATTTAGGAATGAAATTGTCGCACGAAATTTTATTTTTCGAACACGTGAGTTTGAACAAATGGAAATGCAATATTTTGTAAAGCCTGGGACTGATAATATGATTATGAATAAATGGAAAGAAAAACGTTTTCAATTCTATTTGGATATACTTGATATTAATAAAGAAAAATTGAGATATAGTAAACATGGAAAGGATGAGCTAGCTCATTATGCTAAAGATGCTTGGGATATAGAATATCATTTCCCTTTTGGTTGGTCAGAGGTAGAGGGCATTCACAATCGTACTGATTATGATCTTAAACAGCATGAAAAATTTTCAGGAAAAAATTTGTCTTACTTTGACCAACCAAATAATAAACGGTTTTTGCCCTACATCATCGAAACATCTGCTGGTTTAAATAGAATGCTCCTCACAGTACTAACAGATGCCTATTGGGAGGACGATGCAAATAATCGAGTTGTGATGAAATTGCACCCAAGACTTGCTCCTATAAAAGCTGTAATATGTCCTTTAACAAAAAAAGATGGATTGCCTGAAAAAGCAAGGGAAATTATGGAAATTCTTAAACCAAATTTTAAGGTTATTTATGATATGCAAGGCTCAATCGGTAAAAGATATTATCGGCAAGATGAAGCAGGCACACCTTTTGGGATTACGGTAGACCATCAATCTCTAGATGATAGTACTGTCACACTACGACATCGTGATACCCAAAAGCAAGATCGAATATCAATAGAGAAGATCTCTCATATTATCGAAAATAATATAAAAAATTATTAACTAATATAATTTCAATATTACTTGTAACATCTATCATAGTGATTTATATAGTTGCCCGCTAAAATAAGATTTGCCAATTTTTCGTTCTAAATTTTGGCTAAGTCTGGCTACTTTTTTTATATCGATTCCAGTCCTATAGCCCATACTCTCCAACATATTAACAGTATCTTCAGTAGAGATATTACCTCCAGAGCTTTTAATAAATGGAGAACCACCAATCCCTCCAAAAGACGTATCTATTTCCATAATATTAAATTTTAAAGCTTGGAAAAGGTTTACGAGACCAACGCCTTGCGTATTATGAAAATGCATACATAGGTAAATATCAGGGAAAAATTTAAATATACTCTCCAGTAATACAGAAATTGATTGTGGGTCTGCCATGCCACTCGTATCACATAGAGCAATTTTATTAACACCCATTTCTAAAATACTTGATAAGTTTTTGATAATTAATTCTTGTTTTACTCTCCCATCATAAGGACATCCCCACACGCATTGCAAGCCTGCACGTATTTGTAAATTATTTTTCATTCCTATTTCTATAATACTCTTCAGATTCTTCAGAGATTTAGATGTACTCATACCTAGATTTTTTTTATTATATGTTTGGCTTACTGAGACTGAAGTTTCAATTTTTTTTATACCTAATTGTAACGCCCGCTCTACTCCTTGCACATTAAAAACTAAAGCACTGTATTCAATATCATGTCTATCTGGTAATTGCTTTACAAAATCATCAATGTTTAACATTTGAGGTACTTTCTTTGGGTTTACAAAACTTCCTACTTGAATATTTTTTATTCCAGAATTAATGAGACCGTTAACTAAAAATAATTTTTCCTTTAGTGGAATGGTTTGACTAACGGCTTGTAAGCCATCTCTTAAGCCAACTTCCATAATTTTTATTTTTTTCATTACTGTTAAATTATAGTTCTTTATTATTCGTTAATTAATAATAAAATAATAAGTTTATAAGATTTCTTTTCTTAAAAGATAATGGTTCTTAATTATGCAAAAATATATCAGATTTTTTATTTCCATTTTATTAATTCATAAAATAATTATTGCAGCCAATACAGATCCTGTATTTGGCAAAAATGGGATGATTGTTTCTACCAGTAATCATGCATCAGAGGCTGGGATAGAAATTCTTCAAAAAGGTGGAAATGCTATAGATGCAGCCGTAGCTGTGGGCTTTGCTCTTGCAGTCACTTCATCGAGTAATGGCAATCTCGGAGGGGGTGGTTTTCTTGTAGCTTCATTAGCTAATGGTGCATCTTTTACCCTGGACCATCGAGAAAAAGCACCAATGGCTGCACATCAAAATATGTTCTTAGATGATTCTGGAGACGTTGTACCAGGGATGTCGTTATATTCAAGGTCTAGTAGCGGAGTACCCGGGACTGTAGATGGATTAATCCGCGTGCTTGAAGACTATGGCTCAGGAAAGATTTCTTTAAGAGAGGCATTAAACCCAGCAATAGATCTGGCAGAAAGAGGATTTTTACTTTCCCACTTTGAAGCTAAACAATTTAACGCATATAAAACCTTCTTTGAGAGAAATAAGGCAGCATCCAAAATTTTCGTACGTAAGGACGGCCGCCTATGGAAAAAAGGCGATAAACTCATCCAAAAAGATTTAGCAAAAACTCTAAAAAGAATTGCACGATATGGGCGCGATGGTTTTTATACTGGCCCTGTAGCAAAAATGATTGTGGATGAGATGAAACGTGGGAATGGCCTTATATCTATTGCTGATCTTAAAAATTATTCATCAAAATATCGACTACCAGTTTCAGGTACATATAAAGATTATGAAATAATTTCAATGGGACCTCCAAGTTCTGGCGGTGCACTACTTATTAATATGTTAAATATGCTCGAGCATTACACTTTGGATAGCATGAGTTGGCACTCTTCTGATTATATCCATATACTTACAGAAGTTGAGAGACGTGCCTACGCTGATCGCGCAGAACATATGGGAGATCCAGATTTTTGGGATGTTCCACTTAAAATGCTTACTTCGAAAGAATATGCAAAGACCCGAATTAGAGATATTGATCTAAATAAAGCTACACCAAGCAATAGCATATCTGCCTCAAAAAAACCTGGTTATGAATCTCCAGAGACAACACATTATTCCGTAGTGGACTCCTGGGGAAATGCTGTAAGCGTGACCACTACTATTAATTTAGGCTATGGCAATGGCTGTGTTGTAAGTGGCGCTGGATTTTTTCTAAATAATGAAATGGATGATTTTTCATCTAAGCCAGGTGTCCCTAACGCATTTGGACTTCTTGGTAATGAAGCAAATGCAATTGAATCCAATAAGAGGCCCCTGTCATCAATGACCCCAACCATTGTATCAAAAAATGGTAAACCATTTTTAGTGCTTGGCTCTCCCGGTGGTTCCACAATCATTACAACAACAATGCAAACAATATTAAATGTCATAGATCATGATATGGATATCAAGGAAGCTGTTTGTTCAGCTAGATTCCATTCCCAGTGGCTGCCTGATGTTATTCAATTCGAGCCCAGAGGTTTAGTTAAAGATGTCCGAAATAACCTTGAATTACGTGGCCATAAATTAGTTCCTCGTGGTGGTTATATTGGAGAAGCAAACGGAATATTAATTACAAAGGACGGTTTTTATGGGGGTGGCGATTGTAGAGGAGAAACTTCCGCTATAGGTTATTAGCCTCCCATTAGATTATCAATTAAATTTAAATATATTGAAGGGCCTACCAATAACGCCTCCTCATCCATATTGAAATGAGAGCAGTGGTGTGGTGTCTCAAACAGATTGTTCTTGTTTGGGGCAGATCCAATAAAAAAGAAACATCCCGGAATTTTTTGTAAATAGTATGCAAAATCTTCACCGCCCATAGAAAGATAAGGATCCCCGGCATTTTCCCCAACCACTTGACGTGAAGCGTTTAATACATTTTTTGTAGGTTTTAAATGATTTATGGTAGGTGGATAACCATCTTTATATTCAAAAATAATCTCAGCATTATACGCACTAGCTATTCCATCAATAATTTCCGACATCCTAGATTTAATTAATTGGCGATTTTTTTCACTGTAAGATCTTGTCGTACCCGAAAGATTTACTTCATCTGCAATTACATTAAAATTATGCCCACCATTTATTTCCCCAATTGTGACAACTGTATTTTCTAGTGGATTAGTATTCCTACTAACAATAGTCTGAAATGCTTGGACCAATTGTGATGCTATTACAATTGTATCTACAGTTCCTTGGGGTGCTGCACCATGTCCTCCTATCCCTTTAATTTTAATATCGAACATATCTGCTGCTGCCATAACCGCTCCATCCTTAACACCAACCTCCCCCAGTGGCTGATAATTCCATAGATGAATACCATAAATTTCATCTAATTCATTCAAACAACCATCCTTTATCATATACCTTGCACCTCCATCTCCTTCTTCCGCAGGTTGGAATATAAATCTAATCATTCCATTATAATTATTGGTAGTTTGCGTTAGAACTTTTGCAGTACCTAGGAGCATTGCCATATGCCCATCATGACCACAAGCATGCATCACACCATTATTTTTTGATGAGAAATCTAAACCACTTGTTTCTTGAATTGGGAGTGCATCCATATCTGCTCGTAAACCGACTTTTAGACCATCACCAAATTTCAAATCTGCAGTAATACCTGTCTTTCCGACATTAGTTTTTGGCTTAAGACCCATAGATTTCAATTCTTTCTCAATAATATCAGCCGTGCGATATTCTTTAAAACCCAATTCAGGGTATTGGTGGAAGTCTCTTCTCCAGTTAATAATCATTTGGTTAATTTTTTTAACCTCATTGCGTATATTCATAATTATATCCTTTCAATTATACTTGACATTAGCTTTATAAAACTATCTTTAGATCTTGATGCATTTTCCAATACTTCCTTATGCGTAAGTGGATGATCTGATAAACCCGCAGCTAAATTTGTTAAAAGCGAAAGAGTTAATATATTTAAACCTAATGAACCTGCTAGTTCTATTTCAGGTAATGTGCTCATCCCGACTGCTGACCCATTAATAGATTTTAAATATTTTATTTCAGCCGGAGTCTCATATGCTGGTCCCAGTGTCCAACAATAATTTCCTTGTATAACATTTATATTATTAGCCAATGCAGTTTCTTTCGCGATGGATATTAATTGGGCCGAATGGTATTTATTTTTATTCTCTAAATAAGGATCTCCAGTTAAATTTTGGAATGTACAATCTAAGTGTCCAATAACAGTCATAATTGTTCCAGGCAGGACTTCTTTTCTTAAACTTCCAGATGAATTTGTAATGATAATATTCCTTATACCACATTTTTTAAACACATGTATTGGGAAACCAACTTCTTCAATTGAATAACCTTCATAGCAATGAACTCTACCTCTTGCAACAAGAACTTCTTTATTATTCAAAATACCTTTAATTAATTCCCCTTTATGTCCCTCCACTGATGATTGTGGATAATGGGGTATCTTAGAGTATGGTAATATTTTCTTTTCAGTTAATATATCTGTTATAGATCCTAATCCGGAACCCATAATCATTCCAATTTTTCCGTTAAATCCAGTATGTTGTAAAATGGTATGTGATGCATTTTCTATTTTATCCATTTTCACGATATTCCTGTTACCAGTTGTCCGCAGCCCGCATCAATATCTTGCCCCTTACTCCATCTAATAGTAGTAGGAAATGGTGCATTTTTTAGTTGCTTTAGAAAAGTTATTATAGTTTTATCAGGCGGACGATTATATTTGCCTCCTATTTCATTATAAGGAATCAAATTAAGTTTGCAATTAATAGAACTTAAAATATTTTTTATTTTCTGAGCATCTTCTTGTTTATCATTTACCCCAGCCAATAAAACGTATTCGATAGTAACCTTTTTACGAGAAGTAAGAGTATAATTTTTAATGGCCCTTAATAATTCCGGGAAAGTATTTTTCCGGGCTATTGGCATAGTCTGAATTCGTTGCACTTGATTAGAACCATTTAAACTAACAGCTAATTTAAAAGGATGTCCCTCTTTTGTATACAATTCAATTTTTTTAATTAATCCTGCTGTAGAAATTGTTATACGTTTAGCTCCTAAATTAATTCCCAATGGATCGTGCAGGAGATGGGCAGCATCGATACAATTTTTGTAGTTTAAGAATGGTTCACCCATACCCATGAATACAACATTAGTAATTGGTGTATCAATAATTTTTTGAAGCTGAAAAAACTGATCTATTATTTCTCCAACAGATAAGTTTTGCACAAAACCCATTTTTGCTGTTGCGCAAAAATCACAATCCACGGCACATCCAACCTGAGTAGATAAGCAAACAGTTATTCTATTTGCACTTTTCATTATAACTGATTCTATTCTTTTACCATTATTTAATTGAAAGAGAAATTTCCTTGTTTTTTTTGAAGGAGAAATATCTCTATCTATCAATTTTAGTGAATGTAAAGGAAAGTTAATCAATTTTTTTCGAAATGAATTTGATAAATCTGTCATTTTATTATAATCATCTACCCTTTGTCGATAAATCCAATCAAAAAGTTGCCTCCCTCGAAAAGATCTCTGCCCTAGAGTAACCACAAAAGACTCTAATTCCTGTATTGATTGCCCAATCAAGGGTTTATAAAATGTAGATTTACTAGTTAACATCATTTAAAATTTCAAAATAAGGTAATTAAACGCAACTAAGAAACTAACTAATTGATCTTTGACTTATTCTTTCTTTTTAGGGCAACGCTTACGCATTAAGTTTTGCCCCCTTATAAAAAATTAAAAATAAAAGATTAGTATGCAAGAAACACAACAGGATGTATTAGAACTCGAGAAACTTGCGCATTCTCGAGAATTATTTTTTAAAGAGATTAACAATGTAGTTATTGGGCAACAGAATATATTAGACCACCTGCTCATTGCTCTTCTTTCGCGTGGACATTCATTATTGGTTGGAGTCCCCGGGCTAGCAAAAACATTGATAATCCAAACACTGTCAAAGGTCTTAGATTTATCTTTTAAACGAATACAATTTACACCCGACCTGATGCCTAGTGATATTACAGGTACTGAATTAATTGATATTGATAAAGATACAGGACAACGATCATTTAGATTTTATCAGGGACCTATTTTTGCAAATATTATACTAGCTGATGAAATCAACCGAACTCCTCCGAAAACTCAGTCAGCCTTACTTGAAGCAATGCAAGAGCATCGAGTAACAACTGGAGGGAAAACATACAATTTGGATGAACCATTTTTTGTTTTAGCTACTCAAAACCCCATCGAGCAGGAAGGCACTTATCCTCTCCCGGAAGCACAACTAGATCGATTTATGTTTAATTTGACTATCGATTACCCATCATCTGAAGAAGAAATTGCTATTGTTCGAGAAACCACTACACCTCAAAAAAAATTATTAAATCCAATAATCAATCAATCTGAATTAGTATCATATCAAAATCTTGTTCGGCGTGTTCCAGTTGCTGATAATGTTGTTGAATATGCCGTGAAGCTGGTTTCTGCTTCTCGACCAAGTTCGACTGAAGCCCCTGATTTTATTCAACAATCTGTCGAATGGGGCGCAGGCCCTCGAGCTTCACAGTATTTGGTACTTGGAGCAAAAGCAAAAGCAATTCTTGATGGTAGGCCTACCCCAAACACTAATGATATTAAGGCTTTGGCATTACCTATCCTTCGGCATCGTGTATTACCAAATTTCAATGCAGAAGCAGAAGGATTAAAGGTTGAAGATATAATATCACAACTTTTAGACACGATAGACTAAGAGTGCTGGATCATACAGATAAAAGAAAATTTCTTAATCCAGAAATGGTTGCTCTATTAAGCTCGATGGTGCTTAGAGCACGAATGGTTGTTGAAGGATATATTATTGGTCAACATCGTAGTCCTTACCATGGTTTTTCTGTTGAATTTGCGGAACATCGAGCATATGGCTTTGGAGATGAAGTTCGTCATATTGATTGGAAGCTTTTTGCTAAAACAGATCGACTTTATATTAAAAGATACGAAGAAGAGACAAATTTACGAGCTCATTTAATTTTAGATATTAGTAAATCTATGCTTTACACCAGCAATGTTGTAACAAAATTAAATTATGCTAATTCCCTGATAGCTGCTTTATCTTACCTTATGATTAACCAACAAGATGCCGCAGGATTGGTGCAATTTTCTGATCAGATAGATACATTTATACCACCAAAATCCAGGCCAAGTCATTTAAATGCAATTCTTACTCGATTAGATGATCATAAATCTGGAAGTGACACACAGATCGAGCCAGTTCTTCATGAAATGGCAGAACGAATTTCTAAGCGCGGTATGGTAGTATTATGTTCTGATCTTCTTGATGATCCGGGAAAAATTATGAACGGCCTTAAACATTTTAGGTATAAGAAACAGGAAGTAATTGTTTTTCATATTCTAGATAGGAAAGAAATAGAATTTGACTTTAACTCACGAACAAAATTTTTGGATTTAGAATCAAAAGAAGAGATAACAACAGAACCATGGCATATCCGCTCAAGCTACACTCAACTGATTTTAGATTTGCAAAAATATTATCGAAAAGAATGTCGCGAAAACTTAATAGACTACATACCAATTTTTACAGATCAAAGCCTTGATATAAGCATTACAGAATATCTGAATAAACGTAGGAAGCTAGGTTAAACGAAAATTAATTTCCTTCAGCAACATCACGCTTAAAACGAACAAGCTCTAATTTTTTTCTGTATGTATCTTTATTATCAACATCTATAATCATCACTGATTTTATTTTCTTTTCTGCTTTTCGATACCACCTAGAGGCTTCATCAGAATCTTTTTCGAAGCCTTCAGTCCCATTGTAAAAGTTATCACCTAGACCTTCATATGAATTAGCCATTCCTAGCGCGGCCTCATAGTCATCCTCATTAAGAAAAAATGCTTCATCAAAAGATGTTTCTGCTGCTTCATAATTACCAATCTGATGATGGATTACACCCAAATTAAAAAAAAGGTCTGCTTTTACAATTTTATCTGCTTCTTTTGATATTGCTTCTTCAAAAACCTGTATTGATTTTTCTTTTTGCCCAATATCATAATAGACTCCTGCAAGCTCTCTTAAAGCTTTACTATTAGATGGCTCTAGCAAAACTGATTTTTCATAATACTCAAGAATCTTTTCAGGTGGTTCGCCTGCGCGAGCTAAAATCTGCCCCGCACTAAAATTTGCTTCAAAACTATCTTTATTCATTTCCACAGCAGTCAGAGCTGCGTTTTTTGCTGCTTTTTTATTTCCCATATCAAAATAACATCTTGCAAGTGTAGAATGAGTATTTGCATCTGTTGGGTTTATAATTGCCGCATTTTTAAAAGACCTGATCGCGGTTTCATAATAATCTAACTTATTATCAGGGTCTTCTTGGATCTTTTTAAATTGTTCCACTCCCGCATTAAATTCTTTTGCCCAATAAAATTCTGTATAATTAGCAACAGCATCCTTCACAGTTATAAAAGCAGATCGTACTTCAATCTCTTTTTCTGGATTTATCTCCATTGCTCTTAGAAATAGACTAACCATCTCTTCCCATTCTTCATTCTCAGCATGAATTTCAACCGCTAATACTATCGGAATTTCAGGGTTCTCGGGCTCAACGGCCATTGCCTTAGGGAGCCATTCGGCAGCCTTAACAAAATCTGACTGTTGGATTGCAAGCTTTGCGGTGGTGTACTCTTGACTACTACACGCAAAAAAAACCATTACAATTGTAAGGATACCAATAAAAAACTGTACTTTCTTAATCATTATAGTGCTCTTTACTTTATGAATTCATTGAATTGTAATTTACCTGAATACTATTTATCCGTCCAAGGATTTGTGTAAATAATGAAATTTTATAAAAACGAAATTAATCTATGTTTTAATCTAGCAATAGTCTTTTTATCAAATTGGGTGCCGCTAATTTGTATTATTTCTTCTGCCAAGATACTTCCCCACTCTCCTGCAAGTTGATAATCATTTCTTTGAGAAATCGATGATAGAAAACCAGCGGCATACATATCTCCTGCTCCTGTAGTATCTTTGACTATTACATGATTAGCCTTAACATGGTATTTTTCATTATTATTAAATATAATAGATCCCTTCCCTCCCAATTTTATGCAACCTGTTTTTACAATTTGTCTTAATTGATTAATAGATTTATTAATATTTGCAGACTCAAATAAGATTCCGATCTCAGCTTCATTTGCAAAAACAATATCAACATCATCCCTAATCATCTTTATAAATTCATTCTTATATCTCTTTACGACAAAAGGATCAGCAACATCAAATCCAATCCTAATATTTTTCCCTTTAGCAATTGAAATCGCTTTTTGGATTGCTCCTTTTTGTGATAAAGTATCCCACATATAGCCAGTAAAATAAAAGTATGATGCATCTGCCAATTGCATTATATCAATATCATCAGAACCATAATCTCTACATGTGCCTAGATGAGTATTCATTGTTCGTTCTCCATCAGGGGTAACTAAAACAATACTGGTACCAGTTGGGCCATCAGTCTGTACAAGTCCTGATAATGCTCCAATCTTTTTGACTTGGTTTAAATATATATCTCCAAATTTATCTTTGCCAATCTTTCCAGAGATCAAAGCTGGCACCCCTAAGCCAGCACAAGCAATAATTGTATTTGGAGCGGAACCTCCCGGTGAAAATTTTTGCTCTGCATTCTTGAAATATGAAATTATTTCTAATTGCTGTTTTTCATCTACGAGTTTCATAGTACCTTTATCCATACCAAGGTTGACTATGTCACTATCTTTTGCATTAATAGTAATATCTATAAGCGGATTCCCAATACCATATATAAGTGGATATTTATTTCTCATGATCTGTATTTATCTAAATTTAGATTTAACCAACTAAACGATTTTTAAATGTTAATTTATCAATGAAAACTTTATATTTAATTAAATCTGATCAATTACATCTTAGAATATAAAATCTTGACCATAAAAAACGAACAAAAGTATATTTAATGACTATGAGTACTAAAACCTTTGCAATAATTACTGATATTCACTCTAACCTAGCTTCCTTAGAGCATGCTTTGAAAATTATTGATCAACAAAAAAATATATCGAAAATTATATGTTTAGGTGACTGTTTTGCCCTTGGACCGGAGCCTGAAAAAACTCTAGAATTACTCAAAACAATACCCAATTGTATTTTCATTAGAGGTAATCACGACCGTTATTTGCTTGAAAAACTTTGGGAAGAAGAGTTGCCATCTTTAGAAGGAATGGACCCGTACGATCCAATATGCCAAGCTATTGTAAAGAATGAAAAATGGACTGCGGATAAACTCGGACAAGATGGTATTGACTTCTGTGCAAAAATGAAAATTGCTCATAGAGAAATAATAGATAATACACTGATTGAATTTTCCCATGCGTGGTACAAAAGAGATGATAAACCACCAACAGCAAAAGAAGCCTTAAATTGGCGGGATCATGTTATTGAATCTAACCCTTCAATTCAAAAGGTTGTCTTTGTGCATGGACATGTTCATGTTCCTAGGCATCAAATAATTGAAAATTTGACGATTTTATGCCAAGGAGCGACTGGACTTCCTTTTGACCGCGACCAACGAGGAGCAGTTGCATTTCTAAAAATAAAGGATAATGAAATTTTTTGGGATGTAGAACGTTATGATTATGATCGAGATGATACCACAAATCAACTAGAAAAACGGAAGCCTCCATTCTACACTAATTTAAAAAATACAATCAAATTTGCATCTATTCGGAATGATCTATAACATATAAAGGTTGTTAAGCTTTTTCCTGTCTTGACTTTATAAAAAATGAATTACTTTGATCATAGCGCTACTACACCAATCAACAATGAGGTGCTTTCTTTAATGCAGGTAATGCAGACTGAAAATTATGGAAACCCATCATCAATCCATTTACTAGGACAAAAATCCAGATCTATCATTGAAAATGCTCGAGCTCAGATTGCAAAAGCTATAAACGCTGACCAGGAACAAATTATTTTTACAAGCGGAGGAACAGAGTCAAATAATCAAGTTTTGTGGTCAATGCTTCATAATAATAAAAAACATATAGTATCTAGTAAAATCGAGCACCCCGCTGTAATAAAAGTAATAGAATTTCTAAGGTGCCTCGGATTAGAATATTCTCTTATAGGCGTAGATTCAAAAGGAATCATTTCCATAAAAGACTTAGAAAATGCTACTAGTAATAATACTGGATTAATATCAATAATGTTGGCAAATAATGAAGTTGGCACAATTCAACCCATCAAAGAAATTGTCCAAATTGCAAATGAAAAAAATATTCTAGTCCATTCAGATGCAGTGCAATGCCTTGGAAAAATGACTTTGGACGTTAAAGACTTGGGCCTTGATTTTTTAAGTTTGTCTGCACATAAATTTTATGGACCAAAAGGAGCTGGAATTCTATATGTAAAAAACCCCACAAGATTTCTTTCGCCACTAATTATTGGAGGCAATCAAGAAGAAGGACTGCGTGGTGGGACTGAAAATCTTGTGTCTATCGCTGGCATGGGCCTTGCGGCTGAACTCGCGACGACTTCCATTAATGACCATATTGAGCACCTCAATACAATAGAGGAACAGTTTAAAATTGGAATAACTAATATTTCACAAAATATAATATTTAATGGCCATCAAGATTACAAACTGCCGGGATTGGTAAGCGTGTCTTTCCCCGGATTAAAATCAAACACCTTACTCACCAAGCTTGATAGAAAAAATATATATGTTTCAAATGGTTCCGCCTGTGGATCAGGTGATATAACCCCTTCTCCAATCTTATCTGCAATGGGATATGATAACTCTATAAACCTTTCTACTTTACGCTTTAGCTTTGGAATAACAAATACTTCAGAAGAAATTGCATTTCTTATATCTGAACTAGATAAAATCTTATAATAATGGGACATATTGCCGTAGGTATGAGTGGTGGTGTAGATAGTGCTGTTGCTGCAGCTATCCTTATGGAGCAAGGTTTTGAAATTGAAGGGTTTTTCATGAAAAACTGGGATGAAAATTCAGAATTCTGCACCTCAGAGAGAGACTACAAAGACGCATTACAAGTCTGTAGCATCCTAGGCATTCCATTGCGTACAATAAATTTTGAAAAAGAGTATTGGAATCGTGTATTCAAACATTTTTTAGATGAGTATAAAAAAGGTAGAACACCAAATCCAGATATCTTATGTAATTCTGAAATTAAATTCAAAGAATTTTTAGATTATACACTTCAATTAGGTGCTGAAAAAATTGCAACTGGTCACTACGCTCGTAGCCAATTAATAAATGGAAAGCTACAACTACTAAAAGGTATCGATGATTCAAAAGATCAAAGCTATTTTCTATATGGATTAAATCAGGATCAAATCGCAAACTCAATTTTCCCAATTGGGGAAATAGATAAATCTGATGTTCGTATGAGAGCAAAACAATTGGGTTTTAACAATTATAACAAAAAAGATAGTGTGGGAATTTGCTTCATAGGTGAACGAAACATTCAAAATTTTCTTAAAAATTATATTCCAAAAAAATACGGCTATATTGTAAATACAAATGGGACAAAACTAGGAGAGCATGAAGGTGTAATGTATTATACAATAGGGCAGCGTAAAGGATTAGGAATCGGAGGAATAAATGGTGATAGCAAAGGGGCCTGGTACGTAATCGGGAAAGATATAATTAATAATGAACTAATAGTCTGTCAAGGACATGAACATCCTGCACTCTACCACAAAAAACTAAACGCTTCGAATATAAATTGGATCTCAGGTTTTGCACCAAATAAAAAAAGTCTAAATGCGAAAATTCGCTATAGAAGTTCTGATAAACCTTGCAGTATTACGCAGTTAGATGACGATAATTTATCTGTAGTATTTGATGAACCTTGTTTTGCGATTGCACCTGGACAATCAATTGTTTTTTATGAAAAAAACATGTGTCTTGGAGGTGCTATAATTGATTCATATTCAAATTAAACAAATAAAAAAAATCACTGTAAGCTATTTTGGAACATTATTACCTTTATTAAATTCAATCACTAATGAAGCAATTATTAAAAACGATTCTTATTGCCTATTGTCTATTGGGCCTAATCTTCGCTCAGTTTCGATCGGATGTTCCGATAAGATCTTTACCTACTAATCTTAATGGAGAATTAGATCTTCAAAATCAATTGAGTTTTTTTGACCCGAATCGATTAAATATTAGTCATGGTTTTACAATGTCAATGGCTTCAAGTAAATATAATGCATTCTCAGTTGCAGGGTTAACAAATCGAGCAACCTATCTACTATCAAATAATTTAATACTTGATGCAAATATTACCTTTTATAAAACAAATAATTATTCCCAGCAACCAAGCCAATTAACAGAACAATTAGATATTGGTTACGATGCTGGAATAAGCTATCAACCTACAAAAAATTCATTTCTGCAATTCCGGTTGCAGAATATTCCATATTATCAAAGGTATCAAAACCAATCACTCTTCAACCCAAGTATATTAAATAATTGACCAGAAAGAATTCTCGTAGATCAGCTAAAAAATCACCCTATATTAACCTGCCATTAGATATAGCAATTGGAGTTACTGGCGTATTATTATTGGGGTTCATATACTCTTTTAGCAAGAATACATCACATACTGGTGTACCAATAGAAGATGTTCAATTCCCAGTATCAAATGAACCAAAAGTATTAGCAAAGGATGTATTCCAAAAAAATCCAATTCAGAATATAAAGATTGAAGTATTGAATGGATGCGGTATTAAAGGAATTGCAGCACAAACTTCTGATTTTTTAAGAATTCATCATAGAATAGACGTTATACGATCAGATAATGCAGATAGATATGATTATCCGAATACAATAATAATTGGCCGTAATGAAAATCTTGAAAAAATTCAATTAGTTTGTAAATCATTTGGAGTTTCTTTTGATAATAAAAAAGTGATTAAACACGAGCCGAATGAATCTTTAGGAGTTGACGTCACAGTGATAATTGGAAAAGATATAAATTCTTATTCAACAATTTTTGATTTTATTTCAAAAAATATTTGATGTCAAAACCTGAGCCGGATTTTATTTCCGATCAACCATTCTTACAAGATGTTCTAAATCTCGCACTCGAAAAAAAAGCAGATGGATTAATTGTTTTAGATGTAAGAGGTATATCTGCTATGACTGATTACTTTGTAATTTGTCACGGTGATTCTGAACCACAGGTAAAAGCGATTGCTGATAATATACGAAAAGGTACAACTCATAAACCTCGTCATATAGAAGGTTACCAAAATCAGAATTGGATTTTGATCGATTATTTTGATGTTGTAATTCATATTTTCAAAAATGAAGTAAGAAATTATTACTCAATCGAAAGATTATGGGCGGATGCCCCATTACAAGAGGTCAAAGATGAAGGAAATTAAATCGATAATAACTGACGCTATATCTTTGGTCCTCAAATCTTTATCTTATCCTCTAAAAAATTATTCTCTAACATCACCCCAAAAAAAGGAGCATGGCGATATATCATCTAATATTGCCCTATTATTAGCAAATGATTTAAAAAAGAAACCAATGGATATTGGTAAATCAATTGCAGACAAACTAAATATTCTGGCTTTAGATAATATTTCATCTATCACAATCGCTGAACCAGGTTTTCTAAACTTTCACATATCTAACAGATTTTTTCAATCGAAAATTCAAAAAATTATTAACGAAAACGTAGCATATGGAAAAGGTGACATTGGGATTAATAAAACAGCGAATGTAGAGTTTGTAAGTGCAAATCCAACTGGCCCTCTTACTGTGGGTCATGGACGCAATGCAATTTTAGGTGATACGGTTTCAAATATTCTTGAATGGCAAGGTTTCAAAGTAACTCGAGAGTATTACTTTAATGATGCTGGAAGACAGATGAGGGTGTTAGGTAAATCAGTTGAAGCGCGATACTTTGAACTTTTAAAAAAAGATATAAAATTCCCAGAGGATGGTTATCATGGTGATTATATAATTGATATAGCACAGATTATTCGAAGTGTCAAAAATGATAATATTCGCCCAGATGATCCATTTTTTTCAAAAAAGGCAGAAGAGATTATTTTTACTAAAATTAAAAAAACATTATTAAATCTAGGAATTCATTTTGATCAATTTACCAATGAAAAAACATTTTATGAGAATGGTGAGATTGAACAATTTATAAATGAGTTGAAAGAAAAAGATCTAATCTATAAAAAAGATAATGCTACCTGGTTTAAATCAACGTCATTAGGCAAGGATCAAGATAGAGTGTATATAAAAAGCTCTGGTGAACCTACCTATCGAGTCCCAGATACAGCATATCATAAGAATAAAATAAATAGAAATTATGATATAATAATTGATGTGTTCGGTGCTGATCATGCTGATACTTATCCTGATGTCCTTATTGCTCTAAAAGCCTTAGGACTAAATACCGATCATATCAGAATACTTTTATACCAATTTGTTACTTTAATAAAAGGTGGTAATAAAATTAAAATGTCTACAAGAAAAGCAAACTATGTTACACTTGATGACCTCATAAAAGAACTAGGTCAAGATGTTGTACGTTATTTTTTTGTTATGCGTAGTATGAATACCCACTTAGATTTTGATTTAGATCTTGCTGCAGACCAATCTGATAAAAACCCTGTGTATTATATACAATATGCTCATGCTAGAATTTGTAATATTATTAAACAATCACAAAATTTAGATTATAACACAAACACTCCTTTTGATCCTTACCTCATTACTGACATTAATGAAATTAGCTTATTAAAACACTTAGTAATGTTCCCAGAGATTATTGATCGTGCTTACAAAAATCTAGAACCACAATATATTGCCAATTTCCTACAAGAATTAGCTGCTAAATTTCATAGATTTTATAATAATTGCAGGGTGATAACAGATGACAAAAACCTTTCCAAAGCGAGAATTAAATTAATTATTTCTGTTAAAATTGTTTTGAAAAATGGCCTGTCGATCCTTGGAATAACTGCGCCAGAAAAAATGTGAAAAACATCTTTTATAGTCTAAATCCATAATTTTTTAT
>CAZEER010000009.1:26026-43646 GCA_964511215.1 uncultured bacterium
ACTAATTCTCTTATTTTAAAAACACGAAGAAGATGGTCTCCCGCTTCAAGATTAAGTCTAATAAGACCTACATCCCAATGATGTTCCCCATTTAATTCAAAAATCAATCCTTTTTCTTTAGTTTTAAATTTACATTTGTGTATTGGATTAAGAAAAAAATCAATTTCAATAGCTTTTGAAGGATTGACAAATAATTCG
The DNA here is from genome assembly GCA_964511215.1 of uncultured bacterium. Taxonomy (GTDB): domain Bacteria; phylum Fidelibacterota; class Marinisomatia; order Marinisomatales; family UBA1611; genus CAZEER01. The sequence goes on from CAZEER010000009.1 coordinate 26,225, forward strand.
TAATTAAGAGGGGCGTAACCTTTTTTTTGTATCTCAAACTTGTGAAGGCCAGGTATAATTCGTTCATTTCTAATTGGGGAAGACCCTAGGTTGATACCATCTAAATAAATATCCACTTCTGTGGGAATAGTATTTACATCTAGTTTTATTTGGGGATAAAGCTGTGAAACAACAATTATAAAAAGGAGTAATTTTTTAAAAAAAAATAACATTATTTATCTGAAAATTCCTTTTTTATTGAACTCATATTTATTTCTTCTATATCTAAACGATTGACCCATCCTTCCATTTTAACATATTTATCATTCTTTAATTTGACTTCAATATAGCCAAAATACGCACCTGGTGTAATCCTTTCAACAGACAAAACTTCTCCTTGTTGTAATAAGAACAAGATTTCCGATCCAATATCAGGATTCTTCTTAAATTGTACATTATCTTTGTTTACAATGTAAAGCGGACCTTTCATTTCTTTTGATGGGCCTAATCCCACATCAAGCTTAACCTTGCGGCTATCAGTAAAATCAAGTTGCCTTATAAAAGGTTTAAAAACCATATTGTCACCAGCCACAATCCGCAAATGTTCCGCAAATTTATATTCTCCAGGTATTGCAATCTGAAATAATCCGTTTTCATTTGAATAAGTTGAGTGAATTATATTATCAAAATTCTGTAAAGTAATCTCTACGTTTGCAAGGGTACTATCATTATTTATGAGGAATGTTTTCCCCGAAACAATAAGTTGTCCAATCCTAACCATTTTAGGAGGCAAAACAATACGCCCAAAATGAATTCCTTTAAATCGGACATCAACTTGATCAAAATCTTTCCCCTGCGGTATTATTCTAATCAGATTAGTTTTTTCTTTTGTATCTAATACTCCTTGAGGAACGGAAGTCCGGAATTCATTTGGTGGCTCCTGAAGAATAGAAATAATTGGATTCATTGTGTCTGCGTGGGCAAATACTTTGAAGAGAATATTATCAGGCAAAGCGGCTTCATATTTAATGGGTAATATAATTTGAATTTCACCATACTCATAAGAAACAGAAATTAATGGCTGTTCATTGTTATATATTATATCTGGATATTTAGGTCCTCTAAAAGATGTGCACCCATCTACTATAAGGCACATCATACTAATCATTATTAAATATAAATGCTTGAATGTCTGTTTCATTTTACGCTGTAATTTATACCTTATATAAAATATTTGCAGACCTGTGCTAAAAATTTTTCAAAATATACATTTTACTAATACTTAATCCAACATGGTTACTTTTATAATAGTTAAAATATATTGTATTTTTAGATCAAATTTATACTAACCACTATTATATTTATTTAAATAGATTGAGACGCCTTAGGTATAAAATCTATTAATTATTTTCAGCTTTTGATAGTATTACCAAATACATTAGACCCTATAGTATAAATTTTTAGAAAAACATTTTGGTTAATTTCATATAAATTTGATTATGCAACGAGAAGAAAGCAATCTTATTGAAAAAGTTAAAAATTCTGATCAGACCGCATTCCATCAACTATTTTCTGATTTTTATGATATTCTTTTTCGCTTTGTATTTTATCGCGTACAAGATAGAGATCTGGCTGAAGACATAACCCAGGAAACTTTTTTAAGGGTATGGAATAATCGTAAAACTTTAATTCCTAATAAATCATTTTTTTCACTCATTGCACGAATTGCAACAAATCTTTGTTATGACCATTTTCGTCATATGGATGTACGAAAGCGAAATGAAAAAAATATTCCTAATTTTGGTAAATCTCACTTTGATAATCCCACAACCTTAAATCAAGCAAATATGCTTGAAGAAAAAATCAGACAACTTGTTAATGAAAAACTACCAGATAGATGTAAATACATCTTCATTTTGAGTCGGATTGAAGGATTATCTAATTCTGAAATAGCTGGAAAACTTAATATTAGTATCAGAACTGTTGAGAATCAAATTTATAGAGCTCTAAAAATTTTAAAAAAATATCTTAAAAATTATTTATGAGTAGGGTTATCTAATCTTACGTTAACTTTATGCAAATATAAAAAAAGTATGCTAGAATGAAATTTGATAAAAAAGATCAATTAATATTAGAGGCAAGTCGAAACACTAGTTTCCCGCCAATCCCAGATAAAGATCAAGCCTGGAATCATTTATTACAACAGATGAAAATTGCCGATACAAGTTCTAACTCTAATAAAGCTTCAACTAATCTATCTAATACAATAAATAATAAATGGAGACTCTTTCGACCTAGGTTTAATTACGTAGGGTTTTCAATGGTTTTTTTGATCATAGTATTAATACTTCATAAATCTTATTCCACCACGAATATCTTAACTTCTAATGCTGAACGTCAAACTGTACAATTACCCGATGGCTCAAATATCGTGCTACACTCTGAAAGTAAAATAACATATTATAAAGATTTTAATGATTCACACCGAGAAATAACACTTGAAGGTGAAGCCTATTTTAGTGTTAAAAAAAGCCCTGCACCCTTTATCATAAATACAGATTATGGAATAATCACAGTTTTAGGGACCACATTTAATGTACGCTCACGGGAAGATGGATTTGAAGTAGGAGTAAATAAAGGACAGGTAAATGTCTCAAATAAAATTTGTTCCTTAATTCTAAATTCTGGAGAGATTGTTAGAACCAATTCAATTTTTACCCAAAACAATTTGAAAAATGTTTCTTATGATAATTACCCTGGTTGGATAAATAATAAATTATATTGTCAAAACACTAAACTTGCAGAAGTATGTTCAGAAATTGAACGAACTTTCAATATAACTATCTCGTTTTCTAACCCAAATCTTAAAAATATAAGTGTGACTGGATTAATTGAAATTTCTAATTTGGAAAATGCTTTGGCCACTGTTGCCATATTAACTCAACATGAGTTTAAATTAGAAGGTGACACGTGTACTATCATTTAATATATTAAATCTTTTTCTAAGAGCTACCTTCGCCTTAGGGCTTGGGAGCACATTACTTATTTCTAACGATTCAATTACATTTGAATATAAAGATGTACCCTTAAAGGAAGTCCTATCGGTACTTATCAATAATCATAACCTTGTAATTGTTTTCCCAGACACAATATCTGATATCCCAGTATCAGCTGAATGTAATAACTGTACGAAAGTTGAAGCAATTTCATCAATACTATCATCCACAACATTAAATTGGGTAAAAATTGATAAGCAGTTTATTATATCTAGAAAAATCTTACAAAAAAATTTTGGGCTATCAGGTAGAGTCATTGATTCCCAATCTAGAGAGCCAATTTCTTTTGCAAATATCTATCTAAAAAAGTTAAACATTGGTGATATCTCGAACCGCGATGGTACTTTTTCATTGTCCAATATATCATCACAGTCCTGCTCTTTAACAATTTCTTATATTGGTTACAAAACAGAAAAAATATCTCTTGTTTTTCCAAAAGATGAAAATATTTTTCATGAAATACTTTTAATACCAAAAATTATTACAACAAGTGGAATTTCTATATTAGGCTCAAATCGAGAGTTTATGGAAAAATCAAATAGCCCTGGTCAGTATACTTTCTCCCCCAGACATATATCTACTCTTCCAAATCTTGGAGAAGTTGATATTTTTCGTTCTTTACAGTTTTTACCAGGTGTACAACTTGGTTTAGGTGAGTCATCTGATCTTTATATAAGAGGAGGGTCAGCTGATCAAAACCTCATTATGCTTGATGGAATGGCAATATATCAAATCGGTCATATGTTTGGCTTTATAAGTGGAATTTCTTCTGAAGCAATTAAGGATATTCAGGTTTACAAAGGTAGTATACCAGCACAATATGGTGGTCGAGTTTCCGCTGTTGTTGACCTAACCAGTCGTACGGGTAATAATATGACGCCACATGGAGCTGTTTATGGAAACCTTTTAAGTCAAGGGGTTACTTTAGAGTTACCTCTTTTTAATAAAGGTAGCTGGATTATGAACTTTCGTAAATCAAATCCATTTCAAAATTATTCAGGTATTTATGAATCTATTCAAGATTTTATAACTGGTGATGATAAATTTAATCTCCTTTCCCAATCTGCTAATGATGATGATACTCAAGATGCATTTTATAATATAAGCTCAACCTATCAAGATTTAGTTAGTCGTATTACAGTATTAGCCAACCCCAGAAATCGAATTAATTTTACATATATAAGTGGTATTGATTCAGTTTTAGAGGATCGGGAATATTATGGATTTAATTCTATACTCGGACTCGATACAATTTATATAAAAGAAAAAACCGAATTGCAACACCAAGGGTCAGTAATTAATTGGTATTCTAAATGGAACCACAATTATAATTCACATTTTTCAATATCCAATTATATTTATTCCAATAACTATTATTCAAAACATTCTACACTATTATCTGATGACATCTCAGCAATTATTGGAAATACTAATATGAATAATTCATTTTCTGCAAAATCAATACGCTTCAATCAAAAATATAATGGGTTTCTCAATCATACCCTAAACAGTGGCATTGAGCAGAATTATTTTTCTATTAATATTAAGAATAATAATACTGATGGTTTATCAACTAACACATCTCATGTAAACCAATTAGGTTTTATGTATTCTTTTTTTATACAAGATCAATGGAAATACAATTCTAAATGGGAAATTCATTCTGGTTATAGATTTTCTTTTTTTGGAGAAAGAGATGAATATTATATAGAACCACGGTTTGCGTTAAAATATGAAATTATTTCAGGAGTTTCTTTAGAAACATCTATAGGTAAACACCACCAATTCACACATCGTTTTTCTAATTTTAACAATAATAGATGGACACGAAATATTTGGATTATATCATCTGATGAAATCCCAAACCTCGAGTCAATGAATTATGATGTTGGATTAAACTGGATCTCAGATAATATGAATTTTTCAATTAATGGTTATGCTCGTGAATTAAGCAAAATTTTATTCTTTCAAGATTCCTTCCTAGCCACTTTTGACAAAGAATTAATAGAAAAAAATATAATTCCAGGGACTGGTACAGTAAAAGGTATTGAATTATTGTTTAGAAAAAATAATGGCCTGATTTCAGGATGGGTTACATATCAATTAAACAAAACAAATTACACCTTTTCTTCACTGAATAATGGAAATTCTTTTTTTGCCGATCATAATAAAATGCATGAGTTTAAATCAGTTGCGATCACCGATATATTTAATATAAACCTAACCGCAGTCTGGTCTTTTTCTTCTGGTGGATACTACACCAGTGAGGAAGATTTATATGTCGAACCTGGGACTGGATATGAAATATTAATTATAAGAAATCAAAATACCAAAGAGCTAAACCCAACACATCATCTCGATATTAGTATTTCAAAAACTATGGATTTCAAACCAACTATTATTGACCTAGGGTGTTCAATTTATAATGTATATGATAAAAAAAACATAAGCCATAAAAGAGTTAATCCATATACATCTGAAATTTCTATAAAAGATGTGGCGATGTTTGGTATAACTCCTACTATATTTATGAAAATTAGTTTTTAGATTATAAATTAGAACTTATAGGAATTAAGTGGAGGCGGGGAGAATCGAACTCCCGTCCAAAATAGAGTGATGAAAAACATCTACGTGCTTAGTCTTCCGATTCTTTTCTCATTTGATAATGTTTTCGGAGACAAAAACAATATCAAACCAGCTTGCTTACATTTTATCTCAAATTCGCAAGCTTATTTGAGACTAGCCTATGTGAATGACGTTTCTAACTTAGACCATAGACGAATCTAAATCGAAACGAGCTGCTAGACTTAAGCTGCAGCCATATAGCCGTAATCGGCATTTATTGGTTGTGACAGAAGTTTATGGAGAGACTGTCATTCTCCGCATGCAGTTTAACATTTCTCATATCTTGTCGATACCGATCGCCCCCAATTTTCAAAAAACTTACTATAAATAGAAAAGGCTTCTAGCGCCAACCTGAAGCCTTTTCAAAAAGTTGAATTATTTATCTATCAACTTCAATATATCTGTCATCACCTTTCATCATAAATCTTCTTTTGAAAAAAATTCATTAAAAAGAGACCCATTATTATAGATAAAGTTAAAAACTCTAAGCAACCGTAATTATTAAAAATTTACTTATAAATTAAAATCAATTTTTAATTAAAAGATTATTTGAAGTATCTGTACCACTTTTGTGGGGTAATGGGTAGGTTTGGATAATAAAAAGAATTTTGGTAAACTATTCTTACTCAAGGAGTTATTTTGATACTCGAAACATTATTTACAATGGCACTCTTTATTACTGGTGGATATGTAATAGATACAAGACTCGGATTACATCGTTACAACAATGAAGATTACAAGGAAATTTCCCTTTTAAGGAACAAAGATTCGATTTATAAGCATTGTATTAGACATTCTCGATTAGAAAATATTAAAAAAATTAAATCCTATCGTAGTAATGTAGATAACGGAGGAATGGTTACCAAATATAAAATACATGATCCGTATCCCCATCAGGATACTCCCGGACAAGATACTTTTAATAGTCAAAGGATCAATCACTAAATAGTTATTATAAAAAATTCAAATCACACTAAAAAAATCCAACTTTATAGGCTCTTTTTTTCGGGATGATAGATAGATTTGGATAGAAAAACAGAAACTAACTCATGTGAGCAAAATATTCTATAATAAACGTAAGCCCGAAAAAATAGTAAATTATTTATTATTTTATTAATATAAGATATGTCAAAATTCTCAATATTAATTGAACTTTGGGATTTTCTGAAAATTCGAAAAAAATGGTGGCTGGCACCAGTTATAATTTTTCTATTCTTGTTTGGATTTCTAATAGTATTGACTGAGGGAACAGCGATCGCTCCTTTTATTTATACTCTTTTTTAAAAAATAACACTTTTTATCATAATGTAATCTATAGTAGTCTTTCAATTTTCTATGAATGGAAATTCCTTTTCTAAATCGACAAACATTTTTGAGCGTAATCCTAATCTGAGCATTGTAATTATTGTAGCATGTATAATTATTCTACTTGACATATCCCTGACAAAAATACATAAAATTATATTGAACTATGGATGGTCAGAAAAAAAAGAAATTGTCCAAAAACATAAAACTTATCACCATACATTTAAAAAGTTGAAAAAGGCGCGTCTTTATAATCATAATATCTTTACCAACTCATTAGGCTTTAAGGATAATTCAAACCGCAAAATAAGTCTCAGGACAGATAACCATAGAATTTTATTTATGGGTGATTCTTTTACAGAGGGAATTTATCAAGATTATGGAAATACATTTGTCGGCATAATTGATTCTGCTTTTAGTCTGGATTCATTAGAAGTATTAAATGGTGGTAGAGCTGGTTATAGTCCCATTATATATTGGAAAAAAACTGAATTTTTTATTGATAGCGTAGGCTTAATGTTTGATGAGTTAATAGTATTTCTAGATTGGTCTGATTGGAAAGAGGAAATAAAAGTATATGCTCTTAGTGATGATTCTCTCTCAGTTATCGGCAAATACCAACAAAAAAACCAATCTCCCCAACCAACTAAGGTTACCATCCAAACCGTAAAAAAAATTATTTATAAGAATACAACTGTAATCTATTATTTTCTCAATTTACTATACGATAATCTTGGACTTAAAAAAGATAAAATGACTAATAAGTCATTGACACCTAAAGTACCGTGGGAGATGTTTTTTCAGGAATGGGAAGAGCAAATATTATTAGATTATTCTGTGGATAAGGAATTTATAAATGGTTGCAGGCTAATGAAAAAACGCATGAATAATCTATTACTCTTAGCAAAAAATAATAAAATCAATTTAAGTATTGCCATCTATCCGACAGCAGGACAAACATATGGTATCCCTCATAATATCTGGGTTGAAATTTGGGAGGAATGGTCTAGAAAAAATAATTTAAAAATGTATAATTTTTTTGCCACTTTCAATCAAATTAAAAAAGAAAAAAATCTGAGCTCGTACGATGCTTTAAGGCGTTTTTATTTTACCAATGATATACATTTCAATAAAATGGGAAATAGAGTAATTGCAAATAGCTTCATAGATCAATACCACAATTAAGTCTTAGTTACTAAATATGTTATTTGTGACGGGCTTATCATTCCTTTAAATAAATTTAAAAAACCCTTTATAATATATATAAATTCTACCTTTGAGAATTGTAATTGACAAAATGAGTATTTATTATAGATACAAACAGATTTTATTACTGGTATTATTAATCAATAAAGGATTCAGCCAAACTGACTCCCTTGTATTAACTATTAGTGAAAATGATAGCATAATTTTTACTTCATATCCAAAGCAGCTACACTTTTATGCTCGCAATATTCAAGGTGATGATTGTACATTCGAAATAACAGGCATAAAAACCGAGTCTACAGATGATGTTTTATTAGAAATATATAAAGACGGTGAAATATTATCTGATTACCTATTATCTGATAATTCTTTTTCATTAACCACCACCATAGATGCCGGGCTTTATCTTTATGATTTATTGTTTTATTTACCTGATGGGAATGGTGGTTGGAGTCAACTTTACAATATTGAAGATGTGGTGTGTGGTGATGCATACCTAATAACAGGACAGTCTAATGCTGTTGCATGGGTATATGGAGATGGTAATGAAATGGCCAATACGTTCGTGCGCAGTGCTGGACTTGCTATTAATGAATCAGATATGAATATTAATCCTGAATTTGGAATTGGAAATGTGACCTCTCCTGATTCTAATGCTTATATTGGTGTTTTAGGTTTAGTAATGGCTAATGAAATTGTAAACTCTCAGGGAATTCCTGTTTTCATCCTTAATACTGCTGTAGGTTGGACAAATATCGAAGAACATCAAAGAGACGATAGTAATCCGTATGATATTTCTACTATTTATGGTAATACATTATGGCACACGCGCGCAGTAGAATTACAAGACAAAATACGTGCAATAATTTGGTATCAAGGAGAACGAGATGCCTATACTCCATATGGTGATTATTTAGACCTTATGACACAATTATCTGATGATTGGTTAGAAGATTACCCTAATATTGAAGGTATATACAATTTTCAGCCTCGCCGATGTTGTAATTGGCATTTAGATTTTCCACCAATGTTAGAAGTCCATCGCCAACTACCCGACCTGCTCCCTATGGTAAAAGGTAATATGAGTAGTACTGCTATAGAGAGTTATGATGCTTGGCATTTTAATCTTGCTGGCTATACAAGCCTAGGTGTAAATGTAGCACGTTTAGTTAAACGCGATATATATTTACATGATTTTGATCATAATATTGAGGCTCCAAATCCAAAAATAATAAGATGGATCGATGCTGATAAAATTGGGATTGATTTTGGTGAAAGTGGAGAGGGTCTAACTTTTGAACAAGGTGCAGAAGAATATCTTTCTCTCTCTGATTCCACTATTAATTACAATTTAGATATCGTTGATTCGATGATAACTATTACTACTGATTGCCTAGATGATATTGACTGGATTTCATTTAACCATGACTATCAGACTAATGGTCCTTGGCTTATAAATAATCTTGGGATCGGTAGTTTTTCTTGGCTTGAGCTACCAGTTCATCCAAGTAGACCTTTATATGTCACGGAAAATGGATCTGATGAAAATGGATGTGGTTCAAGCACGAATCCTGTCCGTACAATTCAAAAAGCAATAGAGATTGCAGACGAAGCAGATACAATCTTTGTATCAGCAGGGATACATCATGGCCCTATCAATTTTAATGGCAAAAATATCGTAATAAAAGGCGAAGATAATGAGACAACATTCATTGATGGACAAGGAGAAACAATCTGTGTTGAAATATCCACGGGTGAAGATTCCACAGCTACATTGGAAAATTTCACTATAACTAATGGCGCTTCAAATACTATCGGAGGTGGCATTTATTGTAACAATTCAAGTATTAAATTGAAAAACTTAATTATTAGAAATAATTCCACAAATGCAAATGGCGGTGGAATTTTCATTGATAATTCTTCATTTGTGAAATTAGAAAATGTATTGGTTGATTCAAATACAGCTTATACAAATGGCGGCGGAATTGCTATATCTGATAACTCTACTTTAAATATTATAAACTCAAATATTGCAAGAAATAGTACTAACATAAATGGCGGTGGAATTGCTATATCTGACAACTCTACTCTAAATATTATAAACTCTAGTATTACAGGAAATAGTACTAACATAAATGGCGGTGGAATTGTTATACTGGGTAATTCTAACTCGACCATTGAAAGTTGTTATGTTGGAGGGAACATTACGGTTGGTAATGGCGGTGGAGTTGCTATAGCATATAATTCAACTGCTAACATTATAGGATCTAATATTCATGCGAATTCTGCACATACAGGTGCAGGTAATGGCGGTGGTGTGGCAATATTATATAGTTCCAGTATTAACATCATAGATTCTGATATTATAGATAATTTTTCTCAAAATGATGGCGGCGGTATTATATTGTTTGATCATTCAACAGGAACAATTGAAAATTCCAATATTGCAACCAATCATTCAAACAATAATGGTGGAGGTGTTTTAATATTTGATTATTCAACAGGAACAATTGAAAATACTACTATTACATCTAATACAGCATTGAATAGTGGTGGTGGTATTTATTTTAAAAATGAAAATAGTCAAAACATCCTCTATGTAATAGAATCTTCTATCCAAGGCAATGCTACTACTAGCTGGAATGGTTTTACTAATTCTGGTGTTTCAGGTGGAGGTATGTGCATTATAAGTGAAATGGATGAAAATCCCGATGTTATAATCACAAATGTAATTATTGCAGAAAATACTTCTTCCAATGGAGGAGCAATTTCAGTTGAACCTGCAAAAATTAAAATAAATAGCAGTATCATTAATGAAAATAATACTACATTAACTCAAAATTATTCTGGTACAATAAATTTGCTCTATGATTCTACTATTGAATTATTCAATGTTACATCAGTAAATAATACAAATAATCAAAATTGCCTAATAAGCTGCAGTGGCAGTAATTCCTCTGAAAATGGCCCAGACATAATAATAAAAAACTCAATACTTTGGGAACCACTTGGTGCCATAATTTATTTTAGTGAAGAAAATTCTGTTCCTGGTTATATAGGTATTGCGAGTTCTAATATAAACGGCGGTCAATCTAGCATCATTACAAATGATAATGCACTATTGAATTGGGGCTCAGGAAATATGGATGCTAATCCTTTATTTGTTGATCCAATTAATAATGATTTCCAGTTAATGGATAATTCTCCATGTCTTGGTGTTGGACTTTTTAACCCAGTTAATATGGATCTGATAGGGCATCCACGTCCCGATCCATATGAGTCTAAGCCAGATATGGGTGCATACGAAAATATATATGGTCTCTATGGGGACGTCACTATGAATGGTGACGTATCTTCATTAGATGCATCATTAGTTCTTAAACATGTAGTCGGACTTGATACACTAGATGCCTTAGAAAGGTTTTATGGTGATGTTACTCAGAATGGCGAAATATCCGCTCTCGATGCAAGTTATATCTTACAATACGTTGTAGGCTTAATAGATTATTTACCATATGTACCTCCCGAAGGCTTATCCACTACTGGAGATATTACAATAAATAATATTGATGCAATCCCTGGAATGACTATTGAAATACCAATACAAGTATCCAATGATGAAAACATCTACAGTTTCAAAGGCATACTAAACTATGATCCTACAATACTTTTAATGGATACCATATTAACAGGAAATTATTTTAATAATTTTATGCTTTTATCAAATACGATTTCAGAAGGACAAGTCTATATCGGTGGGTCAGGTGATGTCCCAAATCAAGATGCTAATCAGATTGCGGTTGCAGTTTTTTCAGTTTTAGAAACATTCAATGATTATACCCGAATCAGTATTACTGATTTAATACTTAATGATAATGAGCCTATTCCATTGGCAGCAAGTATGACAATAAGTCATTTATTAGGTATTAGTGGAGAATTACCTCATACATTTGCACTCCATCAAAACTATCCTAATCCATTTAACCCAATTACAGTACTTCGTTATGACTTACCTGAAGAAGAGTTTGTAACTGTGACAATCTATGATATTGCAGGAGGTATCGTTAAGAATTTGGTAAGTGACAATAAAAAAGCAGGCTATCATTCTACTCATTGGGATGCTACAAATAATAGAGGCAGAAACGTATCTGCAGGCATGTATATTTATACCATCAATGCTGGAAAATATAGATCCTCAAAAAAAATGATTCTGCTTAAATAAACTTGAAAGAGTAACGTTTCTCATAAGTACAAAAAAACATAAATATTTTAAGTGGGGTATTATAGGTACCGGTGGTATAGCTAAGGCCTTTTTACATGATTTAAGATATCTGAGTCATCATAGAGTTGTAGCAGTCTTATCTAGATCACAAGAATCTGCAAGTCGCTTTATTTCTTCAATAACTGACTGCAAAGGATTTGATGATATAAACCTTTTTATGAATTATAGAGAAATTGATGCTGTATATATTGCCACTCCAAATACTCTTCATTGTGAACAAACAATTATTGCCTTAAAATCAAAAAAACCTGTTTTATGCGAGAAACCTTTTGCTATGAATACAAAAGAGGCTACTGCCATGGTTAATGCAGCCAAAGAAAATAATACAACTTTATTAGAAGGAATGTGGACACGATATTTACCACATATTGAATTTGTTAAAAACATCATAGATAAAAAAACTATTGGAAAACTACAATCACTTTTTGCCTGTCATGGTCTAAATTTAACCCACTCTGATAACCCCCGATTATGGACAAAAGAACTTGGTGGCGGGGCTTTGTTAGACTTGGGAATTTATCCTGTGTCTTTCGCACATATGATTCTTGGATCACCAAAAGAAATTGTAGCTAAATCTGTATTCACTAAAAATGGAGTAGATGCAAAAACATTGATGATTTTTAAATATGATAACGATGTGCTTGCTGATCTGAGTTGTACCATGTATGATTCTCTACCAAATCGAGCTATAATATCAGGTGAAAAAGGATGGATCGAAATCTCTCCTACTTTTTATACGCCAACTACAGTAACAGTTAATACAATTGACGGAGAAAAAATTACATATACTGATCCCTATATAGGTCATGGTTTGAGAGAACAAGCAAACGAACTTGCAAAGTGTATTAAAAATGGACATCTAGAATCTACTAAAATGCCACACTCCGAAAGCATTGCTGTTATGCAATCAATAGACCGAATACGATCGCAAATTGGTTTAGAATTCGAGTAAATATTTTGACTAGAAATACAATAAACATATTATTTATTTTGATTGGTTTTATAATTATTATTATATCAATTAAAAATTATCTATTAATTCCTCTATTGATTGGAATTATTTCTTCCATTCAAGGTATTTATAGTTTTTTAAAAAGTAGATAGTCTAAAAACAATTATGTTGAGATATATAATATTTAATATTCTGTTTTTGATTATTTCATCAATATACGCTCAACAAGAATACAATCTTATTTCTATCACAAAAAACAATGGAGTTTTTACAAAAATCGGTGAAACTGAACCAGTTGAAGGAAATGTGTTCAAAACAATCAAAGATAAAAAAATAAATTTGGGGAAATTAGTAAAAGGGAGAAAACATGGTCGCTGGATCGAATGGTATCCAGAACATAGACGATTAGAAGAAAACTATAAGAACGGAATACTAGATGGACCAGTTAGTCTATTTTTTAAAAATGGACAAAAGGAATGGAGACATAACTATACTAAAGGGACTCTAAATGGTAACTATACTAGGTGGTATAAAAATGGACAAAAAGCATCAGATGGATATTTTGAGAATGGTTATGAAGTAGGTGTTTGGTTTTGGTGGAATGAAAATGGAAAACTCGTAAAAAAACAAAAATTTAAAAGAAAAAGAGAGGGTTTGATTACTGGGCATAAACAGTATATTGATAAAACTGATCTGTTTAAACAAAAATAAAATATTTATCTATAACTATATTAGTTAAAATATCAATTGTTAAATAATGAATATCTGCTCCACCATAATCCATATCTCCAAGGAGATAGATACCATAGTAAAATTCTGTTTCTAATTCAGGAAAATTCATACTACTGTTCTTTTCTTTGAGGATTGAAACAAAATATGTGAATATTATTAACAGAGAAAAGTTTTTAGAATTAATCATAATTATATAATATTATATAATTATATATAAATGTTATATTATAAATATAATCAAACAAAATTCTTTTATTAATCTTTGATTTAGAGTACAGAAAATGAAAAATTATAGAAACCTAAAAAATGGTGAAAAAGCTGAAGAATTGGATAAAGCCATTCAATTAATCATTAAAACAAAGTGCCCCACAAAATGGGTTATAGAAGATCTCGAAACAGGGCAACGATATAGAGCAAACGGCAAAGAAGAATTAGGTAAAATGTTCACACCTATTAACAAATAAATGAAAAATAGCTTCCTTACTCACGTGCCTCCTATGGGAATTTATGAGACACTCTATGCCTTTTTAAATTCCTTTGGGACCTATATGGGAGAAAAAGGCACCCACCCCTGGAGCCAGGGTTTCCCCCTAACAACTCAAATCCCCGGCGGGCCTGCAATGCCAGTATCTATACCAATTGATTCAGAGGATCTTAAATATCCAAAGGCATGGGGGCAGCCAAAGCTTCGTAAGATAATTGCTGAATATTATAATCACTACTATGGCTCATTAATAGATTATGAAAATGTTATGATATTTGCAGGTGGTAGACCCGGATTAACTGCATTATTAATGTTTCTTCAGCCAGATATTGAAGTACAAATAGCATCTACTGAGTATACACCATACTATGATATGCTTCGTTTGTTAAATAGAGATTATCGACTAGTGGATAGTACGATTGAAAATGAATTTAACCCTACTACGGATCAGTATATTGGAGATGAAAACAACAAACGCAAACTTATATTGTTGAGCAATCCTTGTAATCCCACTGGAATAACTAGAAAGGGAAATGAATTAAAAGAACTCATTGAAAAATCTGAAGAAACCAAAAATGGAATTATCTTTGATGAAGCATACGAACTATTTCATACCCCACCAGTCAGTGCTATGCAATATATCAATGATATAAATAACTCCAATCTATTTGTTGCTGGAGCCACAACCAAAGGATTGCAAGCTCCGGGTATACGAATTGGGTGGGTTATCGCAGCAAAAAAGCACATCGAAATTCTTGGTAATTTTTCTTCTTTTGGAATGGGCGGTGTATCACGACCATCGCAGCTATATGCACTAGAGTTATTTGATAAAAATAGAATTGAATTAGCACGAAACAGCGTACCTCGATTCTATGATAAACAACGTCAAAAATATGGAAAACGTTTTTCAGAAATAGGCTTAGAAATATTTTCTGGTAATGGTGGATTTTATCATTGGTGTAAACTCCCAGATAATCTTACAGCGGAAGAACTAAATGAACGATTATTCAAAAAAGGCGCTGCAATACTAAAAGGAACGGATTGTGATATGCACAGACTTGGAAATGATTCTCATCTTAAACACTTTTTTAGATTTTCTTTTGGTCCTCTTCTACCCAATTCATTTGATACTGATATTAGTATATTAACTGAAGCTCTCAATTCTAATTAACTCCACATTGGATTTATTATAATTTATTTTTATTCCTTATAACTCAATTCTTACCTTATCTTTTACGATAATGGATTTGGTTTATTTTGGGTAAAATTAAAGATCAATTAAAAATAATCATTTTTGGTACAGAAACCTTTGCTGGACGACTGTTTGATATCTTACTGATTCTTGCAATCATTTCAAGTGTGTTAATAGTAATGCTAGATAGTGTTTTGGAATATCACAATTCTTATGGAAACATTTTTTTAATAGCTGAATGGATATTTACTGTCGTATTTACGATTGAATACCTTCTAAGAATTTATTGCATCCGACTGCCAGCAAGTTACATGTTCAGTTTTTTCGGAATCATTGATTTTTTAGCTATTTTACCAACCTACATAAGCCTTTTCATCCCTGGAGCAGCAGTCTTTTCTGTAATACGAATATTACGTGTTCTTCGTGTCTTTAGAGTATTAAAATTAGTCCAATTTATGGGAGAGGCAGAACTCCTCAGACAAGCAATGATAGCAAGTAAAAGAAAAATATTTGTTTATTTATTTTTCTTGTTGAATTTGGTTATTGTGTTGGGATCACTCATGTACTTAATTGAAGGTGAAAAATCGGGCTTTGATAGTATCCCAAGAAGTATTTATTGGGCAATTGTCACGCTTACAACAGTTGGCTATGGCGATATTTCACCCACAACAAATTTCGGTCAATTCATTGCTGCTATTATTATGATTATGGGATATTCGATCATAGCTGTTCCAACCGGTATCGTTACATCCTCAATGAACTTCACCAAGGATAGATACAGAGAAACATGTATTGTATGTAATGATGACAGGCAAACAAGACTTGCAAAATTTTGTAATAATTGTGGTGCTAAAATGCCCAATGCCCGCTAATATTTTTGCCTTACGATCCAAATAGAAAACCAATAAATCAATCTAGGGTTCGAAGCTTAGAGATGAATGATGAATGGATCATTCAATTTTTAAAAAAGACCCAAGTTGGACATTTTGTAACCTTGGATAAAGATCAACCATTTATTAACCCTACATCTTTTTGGTATAACTCTAAACATCATGAAATATATTTTCACTCTAATGCGTATGGAAGAATGCGTTATAATGCTGAAAAAGAATCAAAAGCGAGCTTTGAATGTTTTGAATCTGGAAACCTTTTACCATCTAACTTAGCACTAGAGATGAGTTTCCAATATGAATGTGTCATCGCATTTGGAGCCCTCAGGATAGTTACAGAAATGAATGAAAAAAGAGAAATATTAAATGGTCTCCTCAAAAAATATTTTGGCGATATGAAACCAAATAAAGACTACAGAGCAGTCACAAAGGAAGAATTAAAACAAACTTCCGTATATGGGTTTAAAGTTGAAAATTGGAGCGGAAAAAGGAACTGGGAAGAAAAAGCAGAACAGGCAGAAAATAATGAGTGGCCTGACTTAGATCCAAAGTGGTTTGATTTTTATTAAAAATATTTTTTCCAGGGTTCCTCAGTCTCTGGCCATCTAGCAGTTACTTTTTTTAGATTTGTCCAAAACTGAACACCACTTTTACCCGTTATATCGCCATGTCCATATTTAGATTCATTCCATCCACCAAAGCTATATGGCTCTCTTGGC
>CAZEER010000010.1:0-23724 GCA_964511215.1 uncultured bacterium
TATAAATTCCATAATTCATTAGTAATAAAAACCCCGTTTAAACGGGGTTTTTATTACTGAATTGATTTTAGATTATAGTTCGCAGCTCATATCATGACCACAGCACATTGGTGATTTAATTTTTCCACAGCCATCTGGACATTTTGCAACAGCTACTTGTGTCCCATCATCTTTAGTGATATGATCATGAACAAGAGACTTACTACATTTTGCACACTTTAGATCTTCAACTCCCATGCCACAGTGTTCACATTGATATTTTGCCATTAGTTTTTCCTTTTTAATTGGTTAATTTTAATTTCATAAACTTAGCCATTAATGATGCTGTGATATAAGATATATTTAATAGTAATAGTTATTATTACTAATTAATTTTGATACCTAAATATGCGATATAGTAAGCAAAGAGATATTGTACAAAGTGTTGTTTGTTCGACAGATTGCCACCCTACAGCAGATTGGGTTTTTGCAGAAGTCAAAAAATCAATTCCAAATATTAGTTTAGGTACAGTATATCGTAACCTTAAACAACTGAGTGATAATGGTTTTATAAATAGGATACAAGATGGATCAGTTACCAGATATGATGGGAACATAAAGTCACACTACCATTTAAAATGTAATAAGTGTAATAAAATAACGGATATTAGTCTTCAAAAAATAGATTTAAGGGAAATTATAAAAACAAAATTTGATTTCGAACTGAGTGACGTTGAACTAACTATTACTGGAAAATGTAATAAACATACATAAAGATAAAAAGGAGTACATAATGTCTTTAGAAGGAAGTAAAACACATGAAAACCTAAAAGCAGCCTTTGCAGGAGAATCCCAAGCAAATCGTCGTTATTTATATTTTGCCCGGCAGGCTGATATCGAGGGTTATCCTGAAGCTGCGGGTGTTTTTAAAAATACCGCTGATGGAGAGACTGGTCATGCATTTGGACATTTAGAGTTTATGGAAAAAGGTGGTGCAGGAGATCCAGGTACAGGCTTACCAATCGGTGAAACATCTGAGAATCTAAAAGCAGCTGTTGCGGGTGAAACCTATGAGTATACCGAAATGTATCCAGGATTTGCGGCAACTGCGCGCGAAGAAGGTTTCGATGAGGTAGCAGAGTGGTTTGAAACACTTGCAAGGGCTGAAAAGTCTCATGCGGGCAAGTTTCAAGAGACTTTGGACACTCTGTAATTGTGTTCATTACTCCCTGGGCTATTTCCCAGGGAGTAATAGTTTTTTAGAAATCCACTATTTTTTATAAATTAATTGTTAGATCATTCAAATACAGATAATACCACATACGATATCAAAAATCCAAAATACTGGAATAAACCGTCTCTTTATGCGGAAATGGATCGTGTATATGATATTTGTATAGGTTGTAGGCTCTGTTTCAATTTGTGTCCATCATTCCCTTTCCTATTTAATTCTATTGATGAAGCAGGGAAACAAAAACGTATAGTTGCAGAGAAAGAAGGCAGAGTAGAAAAAAACAATCGGAAAAAAGATTTTCTTGATCTCCCTGAGGGTGAGCATGCATCTGAAGCAAGTATTGAGGTTGAATTTCGTGGAGAAGTTTCCGATCTGAGTGATCATGAAAGATGGAAAATCGTAGACCTTTGCTATCAATGTAAACTTTGTGATCCTGTGTGTCCCTATACTCCGGGAAAGGAACATGAATTCAAACTTGATTTTCCTAAACTGATGACACGTGCCCAGGCAATAAGGTCTAAAGATAGAGGAATTAAAATTATTGATATGTTTTTATCGAGAACAGATCTTGTTGGAAAGTTTGGTTCAGTTTTTGCTCCATTATTAAATCTCCTTAATAAGGTAAAAATAATGAGATGGGTTATGGAAAAAACCATTGGTATTCATGCTGATAGAATTTTACCACAATTTAATGTTAATACATTTCAAAAGTGGTTTGAACAATCCAAAACCATTGTAGATGATCCCCTTGAAAAGGTGGTTATTTTTGGAACTTGTTTCACAAATTCGCATGATATTGAACTCGGGAAAGCAGCAGTAAAAATTCTTGAGCATAACAATATTGAATGTATATATCCTCCACAGCAATGTTGTGGAGCACCTTATTTAAGTCCAGGAGATTTTAGTGGGTTTTCTAAACAAGCAAGACCCAATCTAGATGAACTTGGTCAATGGGTAGATCAAGGTTATAAAATCATTGTAACGGGCCCACCAACCTGTAGCTTGACAATCAAGAAAGAATATCCTGATTATTTAGGTATGGATAAAAAGATTAAAAATATTAGTGAGAATACATTTGATATATCTGAATACTTAGTACGCCTACATAAGCAAGGTAAACTAAAAACAGATTTCAAGCATAGGCTAGGAACGATCAACTACCATGTTAGCTGTCATCTAAAAGCCCAGAGAATGGGTTATAAGGGAAGAGATATTTTACGAATAGTGCCAGAGACTAAGGTTAATCTTATTAATCAGTGTAGTGGTATGGATGGTGGTTGGGGAATGAAATCGGAATTTTTTGATGAGTCTATGAAAGTAGCTGAGAGATGTGTGAATGATTTAGGCCAGAAAGAACATGATAGTATATGCTCAGACTGTTCACTCGCAAGTCACCAGTTAAAACAAGCCAGCAATGAGAAGATTAGTCCTACTCATCCCATCATTGAATTATACAAAGCATATGGTCTAAGTAAAAATTGAGAGAGAGAATAATATGAAAGTTATTTCTAGAGATTCCTTATTAAATATTATTGAATATGAAAAAGTTAGAGATAAATACCGTACTGATATTATCCATTATAAAAAAAATCGCCGACTCAAGATAGGTCCGAATATTACAATTGTCTTTGAGAATCAACGGACTTTATCATTTCAGATCCAAGAGATTATGCGAGCTGAGAGGATGGTCCAGGATGAAGATATACAAGTTGAAGTGGATATTTATAATTCAATTATGCCACCAAAAGATGGTTTAAGTGCTACATTATTCATTGAGGTTACAGAAGAAGATAAAATAAAGTCAGTACTTAACCAATTTATAGGGCTAACGTCTGGGAATACTCTATACCTTGATATTGATGGGAAAAAAGTTTATGCTATATTCGAACAGGGTAGGGAAGAAGAAGATAAAATAAGTTCGGTCCATTATTTGCAATTTCATTTAACAAAAGATCAAATAAAGAAAATTGGGGACTCTAATTATAGGATAATAATTGGAGTCAATTATAAAGGATATGATTTTGTTGAAACCTTATCTAAGGCAATGCAATTATCGCTATACAAAGATATAATTTAATTCTTTTATAAGATCACTTTTTAATATGTAACTCTTGATCTTATTTTTGTAGGATTATATTTCATGGAAATTAAATGAAAGTCTATATTAGTGCTGATATGGAAGGGATTACCGGTGTTACACATTGGGATGAGGTAGAGCATAATAAATCTACATTTTATAATCAATTTCAAGAACGCATGACTAAAGAAGTTGTAGCTGCCTGCCAAGGTGCGACTGAAGCAGGTGCAAAAGAAATTTGGGTCAAAGATGCTCATTATTCCGGACGAAATATCTTGGCAGAGCAATTACCAAAAAATGTAAAATTGATAAGAGGATGGAGTGGGCATCCTTATTCAATGGTACAAGAATTGGATCATAGTTTTGATGCGCTATTAATGGTAGGATATCATTCTATGGCAGGAAGTGGTGGTAATCCACTTGCGCACACTATGTCCTCAGCAAAATTAGACTCTGTTTTTATTAATGACCAGAGAGCTTCTGAATTTTTTATTCATGGAAACATAGCTGGCAAACACCATGTTCCTTTGGTTTTTGTTTCTGGTGATGCAGGACTTTGTGAAGAAGTAAAGGATGTAAGCCCCAATACAATCACACACGCAACTATGGTTGGTGTCGGAGACTCCACTATAAGTATCCAGCCATCAGATTCAAGAAATTCCATACGCAATAAAGTTAAAGAGGCACTTTTGGGTGATCTAAGCTTTTGTGTTTGGAAGCATCCGAAATCTTTCACTTTAAGGATCCGTTTTATGAAACAGCAGGCTGCTTATAGGGCTTCGCATTATAGAGGTGCTGAGTTGATTGATGCTAAGACTGTTAACTACAGAGCTAAAGATTATGATGATATTATGCGTTTTATTCTTTTTACAATTTAATGTCATTTCCTTTTGATATATCACGGAAGATTACACTACCTATATCTGGTACTAGTGATGTTTTCCCTGTAAATCAAGTCTACTGTGTTGGTCGAAATTATGCTGCCCATGTAAAAGAAATGGGTGCTGACAGCAGGAGACCACCATTTTTTTTCACAAAACCAAATTGGACTGTATCTACCAGTGATGTTAGGTACCCGAATAATACTAATAACCTTCAGCATGAAATTGAACTTGTTATTGCCATAGGAGAAAAAATGTCAATATTTGGATTTGCTGTAGGAGTCGATTTAACACGAAGAGACGTTCAGAATAGAGCAAAGAAAAACGGTAAACCGTGGTTTAGTGGTAAAAGTTTTATTGGAAGTCTGCCTATTTCAGATATAATTCCAGTGAAAAAGGATATAGATTATTCTAGGCTGGAACTTGAGCTAAAGGTGGATAAAAAATTAAAGCAGTCCGCCTCTTGTGCTGATATGCTATGGACCCCTCAAGAAATTTTACGTGAATTATCAAGAGATGTACCTCTAGTGCAAGGAGATTTAATCTTTACGGGTACTCCTAGTGGAGTGGGACCAGTAAAGATTGGCGATAAAATAGTAGCGTCAATAACTGGGAAAGTAGAATTATCTTTCTCTATTATTTAATTTTATCTTCTCGATGCGTTTAGCATTTATTTGGTTGTTA
The DNA here is from genome assembly GCA_964511215.1 of uncultured bacterium. GTDB lineage: Bacteria > Fidelibacterota > Marinisomatia > Marinisomatales > UBA1611 > CAZEER01. Next base: position 4,856 of record CAZEER010000010.1, read on the forward strand.
GTACCTATATCATTTGCCCAAGATATCCAAATAAATTCAACCTATTTAATGAAAATGATAGTACCATACGTAGGACCTGTGGAATTGACTACTAACCAAATTGTAGCATCAGGATTTTTTAGGTCCAGTGAAAAAGTAGATGCAAAGAAGTGGATAGTTAGTCAGTTTTTAGATGAAGAAAGGGGAAATATTTTCATAGAAGGTGTGAAAAATATTTTAAGCTATAATAAAGAAGACGAAGAGTACTGGATTGAATCACCAGAAGATTTCTTTAGTTCTCCAGATTCAAGAAAAAAAGAAAAGGGCTCCATAAAATTTCTATTTTTAGAAACAGATAAAATCTCGAAGGACGATAATAAGATAATTAATAAAATAGAAAGAATTGAAGATGATAGATTTATAACTGTTAATGGGTTTAGAACCAAGAAATGGATAACTACAATATTTATGACAGAAGACAAAAAAGTGATTTTTGAAGAATGGTGTGTTGATACACTGCCACTATTAGTTATAATTGATTCACTCAAAGAGGATATAACAGAGAAATTTAATCCTTATCAATATAGAAAAAGGATTGATGAGTCAGAATTTGACCCCTTTCTTTCTTCAGAATTATTTATAAGAATGATGGAGACCGATATATACGTTAAACCGATTAAAGGACATCCCGTAAAGATGAATATGACAATCTATAAAAAAAAAGATGAAGTATTCTCTATTGATTTTGAAATGTTAGAGTTATATGCATCACCCTTTGATGCATCATCCTTTTCAATTCCTGAAAAATTTAAACGCATAAAAATAAACTAGCACAGATGAGAGTTTTGATTTCCAATCTATTATTATTTTCATACTTATTTTCTGACAACGTCTATTTTCAGCAGCATGTTGACTATGATATAAGTGTAGAGTTGGATGACAGTGCACACACACTTTCTGGATATGAAAAAATTGATTATATTAATAATTCGCCTGATACACTGAAGTTTATTTGGTTTCATATCTGGCCCAATGCCTATAAAAATGATTCTACCGCATTTGCAATACAGCAGCTACGCTTAGGACGTACAAGGTTCCATTTTAGTAAAGAAAAAGATCGTGGGTATATTGATAGCTTAAACTTTTCTGTAGATGGTAAACTACAAAAATGGGAATACCATTCTGAATGGAATGATGTGATAAAGGTGTACCTGGCAAGCCCTTTGTTACCGGGTAGAAGTGTTAGTATAGAGACACCATTCTTTGTAAAACTTCCTAAAATATTTTCTAGGCTAGGGCATAATGGGAAACATTATGAAATTACCCAATGGTACCCAAAGCCAGCAGTATATGATAAAAATGGATGGCACCCAATGCCTTACCTTACTATGGGTGAGTTTTACAGTGAGTTTGGCTCCTTCAATGTAAAAATAACCCTGCCAAAAGATTATAGAATTATGGCAACAGGGGATATTGTAAATGGAGAGAGCGAGCTTTCTTGGTTGGATTCCTTAGCTACGATTGGTGCTTCATTAAATAAACTCAAAGAGAAAGAATATAATAGTGCAATAAAAGCACTAAAAAAGGATCAAAAGAAAGATCAAAAAGAAAAGAGGGATAATGATAAGGTAGAAAAAAAGAGGCAATTAAAAACCATCCACTTTAGACAAGAAAATGTTCATGACTTTGCATGGTTTGCAGACCCTAATTGGATTGTAGAAAAAGGAGTATTAACCCTTGATGAATCAAGAAATATTAATCTTTGGAGTATGTATCTACCAAAAAATGCAAAAACTTGGAAACGCTCCATAGAGTATTTACATGATGCAGGTCTTTGGTATAGTAAGTTTTTTGGAGATTATCCATATAATCATATCACTGCCGTAGATGGTGATATGTCTGCGGGTGGTGGTATGGAGTATCCCAATATAACGGTAATATCAAGGTCGACCTCAGAGAACTTGCTAGAGTATGTAATTATGCACGAAGTGGGTCACAACTGGTTATATGGTATTCTCGGAAGTAATGAGCGTGACTTTCCTTGGATGGATGAAGGATTGAACGAATATTCAAATATCCGTTATTGGGAAAAAAAATATGCTGACAAAAATTATCAATTTGTTATCCAAGATTTCGTGCAAAATAAACTTGGGATAGGCAATGATCTTAGTATACATCAATTTAGTTATTTAAGATTTCCGGGTACAGCCATGAGCCAGGATCGTCAACCACTGAGTATTTCTTCAAATGAAAATTTCAATTTTAATAACTATGGACAAAATTATACTAGACCAGCAGTGATGCTACGGTTTCTACAGCATTATATTGGTGAGGAAACAATGGATAAAGTTAATCAAGAGTATTTTGATACTTGGAAATTTCGTCATCCATATCCGGAAGATTATTTATCAATTTTTAAAAATTTTCATGAAGAAGATTTAGACTGGTTTTTTGACAATGTATTAAATAAAACTACATACATAGATTATGCTTTAACAAAAAGTAATAAAGAATTTATCTTAACAAATCGTGGCACATTTAACGTGCCAGTTGAGATTGCTTTTTACGATTATTCAGGAAAAGAAATTTCCAGATCATGGATAAGATCTGATGAAAAGAATCTCAAAATAGATGCACCATTAAACTCTATCAATGCAACTATCGATCCAGATCAATATATGCCTGACATATACCGAGTTAATAATACCACTAAACGCAAACTCAGAGCTAATTTTGTTTTTGAGACACCAAATTATTATGACTATGATTTAAATATAGTTCCCTGGATTTTTTCATATAATACTTACAATGGTTATACACCTGGACTAATATTTTGGAGTGGTTTTTCACCGGGTTATAAAAAACGTTCAACAATGTTTACTATCTTATATGATTCAGAACATCGAAAACCGGTTGGTAATATTATCCGTAGAAGAGGCTTTGATGGTTTCAGTATTTTCCATTCTGGATCATGGCATATAGAATTAGCATCTATTCAGGGTCGGAATGGTGCCCATTTTGGCTTTAATGGATTGATAAAGGAACCTTTAACGAAAAGTCCTGTGTCAAAAATCTATACTAATATTTTTTATCATAGCTTAGCTGGAGATTTATTTGATTCAACAAATCTCTATGATTCTGGTACTCACATAATTGGTAATATCACTCTAGAAAAAAAATGGATACCTGATAGATTTAAAAATTATTTTATTGGTTCAGGCTTCAATGTGGGTGATAGGTTTGTAAATGGAAAGATATTTTCGGGTTTTAATTATCAATTAAATAAAAATATGGCAACTTCTTTTTTGGCAGAGTTGAGTAGCTTTATTCATGACAAAAAAATACCTAACCAATACAGATATTATTTATTTGGCAGTGTTGACCCAGATTTCCAGCAACTGGTAATAGACCGTAAGGGAGACAGTGGAAATCTAAAAGTTTTAGAGAATACATACCATGGTTATGGTATTAGAGGATTGAACCCTGATAACGTATTTCTGTCTTCAGATAAAACATTTTGGAGGATAAAAGTTGATCAGTCAGCGCCTCTCATTCCTGGTAAGGTCTTTTTAGATATGGCCGGTATGCCTGATGTTTTAGACTCACCTTATATAGCATCTGGTATTGTTATTGGGCCAGTGATAATTCCATTATATCAGAGTTGGGAAGAGTCAGATCCTTTTCTAAAAAATATGGATTGGATAAAAAAGAGAATACGATTTCAGATTGTATTTATAAGAGGGATTCAGTTTGATGGGTAATTCTTTGTTTTTGCAATAGAGTAAGTTTTGTAAATTCACATTCCCCAATACAATCTATAACAACCATTTAAGGTAGGTAAAAAGTCTATGTCTAACTGGGATAAAAATGTATTTATAAACCATATGAGGGACCACTGCAATAGAGAAATTGCAAAAATAGGTGTCTCTATTATTGAATTTACAGAGCAATATGCGGATGATATATCATGGGGGCGAGGTTCAGAACATGGTACACTCACCTTTAGATGTAATACAGATGTAGGACCATTACCTCTTTTTCATATGACATCAACTGGGCAACTAAATCTTCAAATTAATTTTATGCGCAGTAAGGAAATACCGCCAATGGTCTTGCGCGATGTGGTTCTAAAATTAGAATCTAATTTTCTCCGTGATTATGATGATATAGAATATCCCAGTGATGTGTTTGTCTCTATGGATGAATTATTCCACACCGAAAATCAGTTAGAAAAATTTCTTAAAACTATGGAAGGTGCTACCTATAGATTGAGACAATAGGCTTAGTTAACAATCCATTTATTTTTTTAAGAAAATGATTGTAAAAAAGCTATTATTTTTTCAGTCTTTAATTATATATAAACCGGATTCAAATCCAAATAGAAAAAAATAAATACATACTAAAATGAAAAATATTATAAAGAGTTTTATTTTAATTTTCTTTGTTACCTCTTGCGAAGATTCGGAAAGTGATGGCACAACTGTTAATCCATTTCTTGGAACTTGGTATTTAAATACTTTTGAGGAATTTGCTGAGTTTTCTGTTAATACTGACCAATCCGCAGTTCCAATAGGTCCTAACCTAGTTGGCTATAGGGCAATGGAGGGGGGTGTCTCGGTATCTGGAAGTGAAATAAATAGAATAGTCAGAAATGGATATCCTTATAATATATATTATATAGGTACCGATTTTCCGATCGCTGTTTTTACAAATTATAGTTATTTAGATTTGGCGAGTTTTGATGATCCTCCGTCTGATTTTACAATGTTTCAAATTGTAGGTGACTCAGCCCAAGTACAAGTTTATAGCAGTGATAGTACCTATTCTTACTATAGGGGAGCTATAGATTTAAATTGGAATATAGACCCAACAGATAGTACTTGTCTGGAGTCAATAGATCAATCTGGTAATTTAAATTATTTTTCATTTAACTCTCCTGCATCTTTATATCAAATTGATGAATATGGTCATCCAACTGGATCAGAAACTGTAATGGTTGAGGGATCCCTTAGTTTCTCTTCAGTCGATATTGCAGCCAATACTGCAACAGATTTATATAATTTAATATATGGTATGTCTCTGAGTGATTTAATGGAATTAATGGGCGACAACGAAGACATGGCGAGTGAGGAGATCACCCTCACCATTTCTGATGATAATACCTATACAATAATTTTTACTGAAATGGAATATGATGACTATTATGAGGATACTACGGGGATAATTTATTCATCAGATACATGTTCTGGTGAGTGGACCATTAATGGTGATTCACTTTATATTGATCCTTCTACTGAAATCTGTAATGATGATGATGATTATTATTATTATGAAGGGGACTCCAGTGAGAGTCAAGAATTAATAGCATTTGGTATTAATGAAAATGGGAATATAGAGGTGATTGATGCATTACAGAGTGGATTCTGTGAAGTAAATTTCAGCGTGATTGGTGGTGGCAACTATTACGGCTATGATGAATTATCAGAAGAAGAATGTACGTCAGCATTTGAAAAAGAATTCGCACTGATATCTGGTAGTGCCGAATCTATAATGATGGGTTTTCGAATGGAATTATCAAAAACTAATCCAAATTCGTTTCTAAGATCTACAATAGAATTCAATAATTTAATGATGAAAAAATTATTAAGTAATATTGGAGGTACCATAGAAAAGAAATGGCTTTTCCCAGCTAGATCATTTTAATAAATATTAATAAATATATGCTAAATGAAAAGCCCCATTTAAATGGGGCTTTTCATTTATATTTTCATAAAATATATTCTAATTTTTGATTAATATTATAAATGAAAATAAAAATCATATCATTATCATTTGCACTAACTATTTTAGTTGCTAAAGATAATTTCTCTCAAGAATTACCTATTGGTTTAACCAGTGAAGAAAAAACAAGAGTCCATGAAATATATTCTATGGGAAGAAGTACTGACCCTCCTCCGGCACCTGTTCGTAATGTTGCAGAGTTTGAAAGAATGGAAGGAGTATTAGTCAGATATCCATTTGGAATTTCAACCGATTTAATAGCCGAAATGTCGGAAGATGTATCAATTTATTGTTTAGTTTCATCAGGCCAGCAAAGTTCGGCAGCTAACGCGATGGAAAATGGTGGGGTTGATATGGAAAAGGTTGAATTTGTCATAGGGTCGACCGATAGTTACTGGACCCGTGATTATGGGCCCTGGTGGGTGGTAAATGGCGAGGAAGATATGTCCATCGTAGATTTTACTTATAACAGACCTCGTCCCAATGATAATGATGCTCCTCTGAAAATATCAAATTATTTAGGTGTGCCTTTCTATGCCTCAGATATTATCCATGCCGGTGGAAATTATATGACTGATGGCTTGGGTATTTCTGCATCATCTGATTTGGTTTTTGCTGAAAATGATATCCCTAATGAAGATATTTTTTCCCTTATGACAGATTACTATGGTATCAACACGTATCACGTGGTAGATGATCCAAACAATACTTATATTGATCATATTGATTGTTGGGGGAAATATTTAAGTAATACTAAAGTATTGATAAGGGAAGTGCCAGAGAGTCATCCTCAGTATGACTCAATAGAAGAGATAGCAGAATATTTTTCTAGTTCATTAAATAAATGGAATGAGCCTTGGGAGCTTTATAGAGTATGGACGCCTACGAATCAGCCTTATACAAATTCGTTAATCCTAAATGAAAAGGTATTGGTTCCAGTTACTGGGGGGAGCTGGGATGACGATGCGCTTGCTGTTTATGAGAATGCCCTGCCTGGATACGAAATATTAGGTTTTTCTGGATCATGGGAATCAACAGACGCGCTTCATTGTCGTGTTAAGGGAATCCCTGATTTACAGATGTTACAGATATTTCATAATCCTCTTAATAATGGTTCTGATCCTGATGGAAATGGATACAAAGTTGAAATCATACTAAAAGACTTAAGTCAGGCTGGTATAATCAATGATTCTGTAAAAGTCTTTTGGAAAACGGAGGAGTTTTCTATATGGGAGGAAGAACAGTTATATATTTCAGATATTCCTGAAGAACCGAATAATTGGATAGGGTGGATTCCTTCATTAGTAGATTCAAGTTTGATTCATTATTACATACAAGGGGCCGATTCTACGGGTCGTATCGAAAAATCTCCTCTAGCCGGATGGCATACGTTTTTTGCCCATCCAACAGATGCTTGTAATGACTGGGTTTTGGGCGATCTTGACAATTCAGGTGGTTTAAACATTATAGATATTTTACTTTTATCTGAATTGGTAAATGATGGGCATGGATCTGGAATTTGCTCTGATTCAGTGTCAGATATAAATAATGATGATAGTATTACAGTTGTGGATGTTATTTTTTTGGTGAATATGATTTTTAACCTCTAGACTGAATATTTGGAATAAAACAGTCTGACAGTTAATATTTCCACTGTTAATTACATTATTTGTTTATTGTGTAAATTTTTAAAAAATATTCAAGATTTTTTTCATTTTCTATGGGTAAAAAAAATTGAAATAATCATATTTCTTTCTTATGCATAAACAAATCAACGACTAAATTTGCCAGCAAAATTTCAGGATATATAGTGAAAATTAAAGTTAACAAACCAAATGATCATACTAGAGAACTTGAAATAGATGTTTCTTGGGATGAAATTGAATCTGATTTCAATATTTCTCTAAAAAAATTTAGCAAAAAAATAAAAATGCCTGGTTTCCGATCTGGTAAGATCCCACGAGATAGATTATTTAAACAATTCCGACCTAATATAGAAGCAGAATTCATGGAGCAAAATTTTCAAAAGTACTATCTAATGGCAATTCAACAAGAGGAGGTTGTCCCTGTAAACAAAGCAGAGATTAAAGATGCACACTTTCATATGGATGAACATTTTTCTTTTACTGCAATTTTTGAAATTGAACCAGAAGTTAAATTACCAAAGTTGAAAAAGAATTCTTTATCAGTTAATTATACCAATTATATTTATGATGAAAAAGATATAGAAGATGCCATTATGCAACTTCGTAAATCCAAGGGTACTATTGCAACAGTCGAAGATGGTGCGAAAGAAGGTGATTTTCTGGTTTGCACCTTACAAAAGCTTGATGAATCAGGAGTACCTATTATAGGGAAAAAATATGAAAAACAATATCTTAAGGTTGGGAAAGGATCTTTTACGGATAATCAAAAAGATAAATTGATTGGTTTGAATTCAGGTGGGTCCACTCGAATTAAACTTCCCAGTAAAGATGGGGGAGTCGAATCTGATTATGAATTAAGTGTTGACAATGTAGAGCGTGAGGTACTTCCTGAAATAAATGAAGAATTTTTTAAACAAATAAATCCTCAATTAAATTCAATAGATGATCTAAAAATCGATGTAGAAAAAAAAATAAAAGAGAATTTTAAGGAACGCTCTAAAACTGCTTATGAACGAGATTTATCTGATGCATTGATTGATCTTGTCAATCCATCCTTCGCCCCATCAATGATAGAAAATTATTTAGTAAATATCTTGGAAGATGTTAAAAAACAAAACAATGGAGAACCGTTGGATGAGCAAAAGGTTCGAGAGCATTATAAACCCGTTGCAGAGCGAAACATAAAATGGTATTCATTAAGAAAACAAATTATTAAGACACAGGACCTTAAAGTATCCAAACAAGATATTGATGTAGAGATTGAAAATTTGGTAAATAGAACACCGCAATCTGAAAAAGAAATAAGAAAATTCTATAAAAAACCAAGTAACCGACAAAGAATTGAGGATGACTTAATGGAAAAGAAAATCTTGGAATACCTAAAGCAATTTGCTAAAGTCAAAGAAGTAGAAGTCTACACAAAAGATATTCGTGGAAAAGAACATGAACATTGATAAAAAAATATTAAACCAATTGGTACCTATCGTCGTTGAGCAGACTGGTAGGTCAGAAAGAGCATTCGATATCTATTCGAGGCTTCTTAAAGAACGGATTGTTTTTCTAGGTACTCCAATAGATGATTCTATCGCGTCACTTATTATTGCTCAGTTACTCTTTTTAGAGGCTGAGGACTCTGAAAAGGATATCTATTTATACATCAATTCTCCTGGAGGTATAATTACTTCTGGGATGGGGATCTATGATACTATGCAATATGTAAAGCCTGATATTTCAACTATTTGTTTAGGACAAGCGGCAAGTATGGGTGCATTCCTACTCGCAGGTGGGACAAAAGGAAAGCGCTCTGCATTACCTAACTCAAGAATAATGATTCATCAACCTATGGGTGGTGCAGAGGGGCAGGCAACTGATATAAAAATTCAGGCAGAAGAGATTATCAGGATAAAAAAACAATTGAACTCAATTTTAGCTAAAAATACAGGTCAAACTTTGAAAAAAATTGAAAGTGATACGGATAGAGATAATTACCTTACCTCAAAAGAAGCAAAGAATTATGGTCTAATAGATACAATATTAATAAAACGGAAATGAATAAAATCCGAAGAGGTATTAATCCTGAAATCAATCTTGATTCTGAGCCTGATCAGTCATTTCCAGGTTTCAAGGTAACTTTACAAAAACCATCCAAAATCAAATCTGGTTTAGATGTCCATGTTGTTGGGCAAGATCGTGCGAAAAAATCAATATCAGTAGCAGTATATAACCATTACAAAAGGATTATCCATCAATCATACCATTCAGATGTTGAACTGGATAAGAGTAATATATTGTTGATTGGATCTACTGGTACAGGTAAAACATTGATTGCACAAACATTAGCCAGACTATTATCTGTTCCATTTGCCATAGCCGATGCTACAACATTAACTGAGGCTGGGTATGTTGGCGAAGATGTGGAAAATATTTTAGTGAGATTGCTTCAAGTGTCTAACTACAACTTAGGTAACGCAGAAAAAGGTATTATTTATATTGATGAAATAGATAAAATAGGAAGAAAAAGTGCCAGTACATCAATAACGAGAGATGTTAGTGGTGAAGGTGTCCAGCAAGCATTATTAAAGATTCTGGAAGGTACAATAGCAAATGTACCACCTAAAGGAGGTCGAAAACATCCTGAGCAAAGTTTAATCTCCATTAATACATCCAATATACTGTTTATATGTGGGGGATCTTTTGCAGGATTGGAAGAGATTATTTCCAGTCGAACTGGGAAAAATGAATTAGGATTTGGCACAGATATAAAAGCGAATAATAGGTTAGAACTATTAAATGAAGTGCGACAGGAAGATTTAATTGCTTATGGTATGATTCCTGAATTAGTTGGCAGGCTACCTATTTTAAGTACGCTAGATAAGCTAAATGAAAAAGACCTATTAGATGTACTATTAAAGCCAAAAAACTCAATTGTGAAGCAATATCAAAAGTTGTTTCTAATAGAAGGTGTTGTATTAGAATTCCAAAAGAGCGCCTTACTAGAGATAGTTAAACTTGCATTAACTAAAAATTCGGGAGCCCGTGCACTTAGGTCTGTAATGGAAGAAAAATTGATAGATATAATGTATTATTTGCCAGAAATGAGTGGGGTAGAAAGGATTGTTATTACAAAAGATACAATTCTTAAAGGCGCAGAGCCTCAGTATAAAAAAATCCCTAAAAGACAATCCGCATAATTACTATTTTAGAAAGGTAATCTTCTGAATATTCCTATAGTTATCTGCTTTGAATTCAATAAAGTACATGCCAGAACTTATATCATCAGACGCGTGCCATTGGAGTGTGTATTTCCCCGCTTTATACGGTTTGTCAGATAGTCTAGATACTAATTTACCAGATATGTCAAATATCCGAATATTGATGTGACCAAAATTACCAGGACTTGAAAATTCAATATTAATAATGGGATTAAATGGATTAGGATAAACCCTATCAAGTGAAAAAGTAGTGGGCGGCTGATAATCACTATTGTTGAATAAAATTTCATTAATAGTTATAGTCCCACTACCATTAACATATGGAACACCACTATTACCCCAAGCATCGAGTATTAACTGTACGTCAGTATAAACATTAGTAATATCATTAAGTACTGCCTCTTCATTTACAGCACAATTTATTTTGAATAATTCATACTGCGCAGGTTCTAGAGGAGTTACCCAGTTTGAAAATCCTATTATAAGATTGTTATTGTTTACTGTGGTGGTGATTTCCCATTCATCATTTAGAGCGATTGGTTCAACAATGGGAGACCAAACTTCATTTTGATTCCAGTCTGTAAAAGGTTCTCCTTCATCATACTCACCATTTGCATTCAAGTCTTCAAATGGTTCATCGCTTGGTGTTAAAATTTCTGGATTGTTAGATAATTCAAAAACTGTAAGCGCAATTGGTACTGTATTTATAAGAAGAACTGAGAAAGAAGCACCACCACCAATACTTCCATTGCTATTTTGTAAATTGAAGAATTGGTCTACTGCTTGTATCTGATAATTACCTTCATCTGTAATGGTGATTCCGACCTCACTGCTATCTGTGGTATAGCCCAAGCACATATCATAACTAACAATAACATCAGATCCAACACCAACATTATTAAATAGCTCCAGATTTAAAATTGGCCCTGTGCCTGAATTAATATTAGGATTAAGTAATGTAACGTGATTATTATTTATTACGACTGAATCAAAAGACACTCTCTCAGTCGGATTAATACCAATAATATCAACAAAATCAGGATTAAAATTCAATTCAAATTCAAATTGCCCCAAAGCCATTTCATTATCTAATGATAATGAGATATATCCATTGTTATATGCAGAGCCTGTCCCATCTTCGATGGATGCAGTAGCAAGAATTACTTCGTTATAGGTAACATCAAGAGTCATATATTCACCTGGATCTGAAATATTATCGATCCTGAGCATCGAAGGCTCATTGTATAAACTTGTAGTGTTAGGATTAGATGAATGACTGAATTCCCTATTATCTGAGTCACCAGGATATACATCTGCGCCATTACTTGGGCCACCATTTTCCAAAGCAAACATTCCATCAGCTTGTTCTAGACCAACTCCATAAAATGGCTCATTATTATTGACACCCCATCCTTGCGCTATATCATCATTAATGTGCCAAATAGTTAATCCTGGTGTAGGCATGAGTGTATCGGAGCCTACTTTTTGTCGGTTCTCGATCAACCAATATTCTTCATTTACTTGAGAATGGTTCACTCTAAATACTGTATTGTTGGAATACGTCTGTTGTATAGTTACATCAACTTGGTCATCAGTAATTTCAACAATTTCAACCCAACCTAATTCGTTTTTACACCATCCTACCATTGTAGCTGGGTACCATGGAGAATTGTTACTTGTTCCCCATGAACCACTAGCCATGAGTGCAAGTTTACCAGCGCCAGTAGATGAATAATCTGTATCATATAGATCAGGCAGTCCAAGTGCATGCCCAAATTCATGTGCCAGTACTCCTATGGCAACAATATTTCCATTTTGGATTTCCGGATTCATGTTATAGCTGTTGATTGTAACTCCATCGTAATTAACAGCTAAGCTACCTAGGCTCCATTTGTGGGACCATATATTGGAGTGGTCTCCTTCTTCTGCACCGGCACCTTGATGTACTAGATTAAGTGCATCAACATAGCCATCACCATCATTATCGTATCCGGACCAGTCAAAGCCAGATGCTTCAAGTGAATCTACCATTGCCCTCACCAATTCACGAACATGGGTATATCCATCCGGATTACTGTAAGCATAATGGTCATGATTATGTGGTGCCATAAACCAATTTGTTACTTCTGCTACAGGCAGAAATTCCCCATATGATATTTCCTGATAAAAATCACGGAAACTTCCAGTATTTTCATAGTTAAGGTGTGTATAGCCCTCTTGGTTCATAATCAACTCAAATTGCGCTGAATCATATGTTGCAAATGCATCAGGAAACTCTACCAAAATTAATGGAACTCGAAAGGTATCTGTCCTTGTGTTCCTAAGATTAGGAATAGGTGCATCATCAATTAAAACAAAAGGATCAGGGCGGATTCCTTTCTGGATTAAATCGGAGTCATATCCAGGTTCATCGTCAATGCCAACCCTTATATTAGATGGAACAAGAGAGGTTCCATTATTGTCAGTTGCATAAACCCACCAATCTTCATTATTTTTTGTAATTGACCAACCATTGTATTCGTGCCAGCCTTGTAGGTAATTCCCCCGATTAATGATAAGGATTTCTTGACCATTAGGTTGATAAACAAGGAAGGGTGTTGGGCTTGCTAGGTCCGAGAAGATCAAAGAAATTATAAAAGTAGATATAAGAAATATATTTTTTGTATGTTTCAAGGTAGTTGTTTTTATGTTTATTTAATTTTTTTAAAAAAGCGAAGTAATATATATACTTAATGATTATATTTTCGGCTTATGTCTTGGGCAGAACTTGTGAAAAAAATAATGAAAAACCAAATTTCTAAATTAATTTTAGTTTTTGGTTCAGTGTTATTTTACTCGGCGTGTGGGTTTTTACAAGATGAAGATGAGGCCGAGCAACAGAAAGAAGGTTATCATAATACATTGAATGAAAACCTTGCCGGTAGCGAAGGACCGGTCTCAGAATACTTCTATAATTTTGAAAATGATGTAAATGCAACCTTCTTCCGTTACAATCCTAACTTGATGGCTAATTATGCCACATACCTAGATTATTATAACTTATTTGGTGAAGATCCTACTGCAATGAGTTTCAGAACTTTTCCCAATCACCTTGTTGCTATGACGAAGGATGATGAGGCTGAATATACAGTGCGTCACCCAATTGACTCTCTTACAGTAATTGATTCGGTTGTTTACGATTCAGTCGAGATGATGTCGACACCTTTTAAAAATCTTGAACTTTTAGAGTGGAACCTAGAGGCTGAGCCTGCACTGCAGCGTTATAAGCTTGTTAATTCTGACTGGATTGTATCTGACACAATGTTATTTTATAATGATACTTTTAATGTTACAGCCTATTGGGCTGTAGTAGATACACCTTTCATTGAAGAAGGCCTGCTATTTGTGGATTCTTCTGAATGGAGTGACACCAACTATGTTTTTCTTTCTGATGAACAGTTAAGATTTGTAAATACTTTTGAATTTGTAAAGCAACAGCTGAGTGATGACTCGCTTGTCTTTCGCATAAATACAGACTGCAATGATAACGGTCAGTGGGATGATGCTGAAAATATTATAGAAGATTACAATGGTGATGGGCTATATCAGTTATTATTTGAATATGCTGATAATAACAATAGTGGTGATTATGATTCTGGTGATGACATCATTCAGGATTACAACAATGATGGAGTAATATCTGTTGCATATGAGTTTGAAGATAGAGGGAATGGTGTGTGGGACCCTCATGAACCCTACTATGATATAGACTCTTCTGGGACCTATGATCTCAATGAACCCTATCAGGATCGTAACTGTAATAATAAGTGGGACGATGCGGAGGAATATATAGATAACGATAATTCTGGGACGTACACCAGTGGTGATATTTTGACCGATCGTGGTAATTCATTGTTTGATGAAGCTGAAGAGTTTACTCTCAAAGATATTGACGGCGATGGTGAGAACGACCAGTTACTCTATACTATTGGTGACAAACCGAACAACCTTATTGTTGATTGGACCGATGCATCTAGCCCTGAAGTTTTACTTGAGATTGAGCTTGGTGATGATATTACAAGTCGTTGGGGGACAGTGCATACAGATATAATTGAAGAAACAGACTTTTTTGATATTAAGCAACAATTTGTTGATGAAATAGATTCATTAGTTACATTGTACACTCGAGATAAGGTTGGACATATCCTTCCTGATGCTGATAATACTTTGGAGCCGAGTGACTATTATATCACAAAATCAGAATGGACTAAAACTGCAGGAGGTGAGACAGAAAGATTCTATAATTATCATATTTTTCACGAGCCTTCTCACCTTAACCAAGTTAGCTATCCATCGTATTTTTTACCCCTTGGATTTTATTTTAGTCCTAATGATATTGAAGATGGGTTCTGGCATAAAAAAAATCTAGAGAGTGATGTCCTCTATTACACCTCAAATGGCAACCTGAGAGATGGTGAGCGGGTTGATACAGCATACTTTGATACGACTGCTATATCCGTCTATTATATTGAGAAATCCTATCAGGTGGAGAGTGCAAGTGTGACCGTTCCTGCTGGGCATAGAACAAGTATGGATCAGCCTGCTGTTGATACAACATTTAATGATTGTTTTAAAGTCACGCAAACTAACACAATGACAATGGTTGGAAGTGGTGTAGACTTTGGACAGCGCACCATATCCTGGCTTGTTAAGAATAAAGGTCTAGTAAAAAGTGAAGTCTATATTCGCTGGACAGAGCATCCCTATGATTCTGATTATACACAAAATAACAGCTATCTGGATACACTTAATCAGGCGTGGGTTGGGTTAAATAGAATTGAATTAACAAATGTTGATATTCAGGCAGAGAATGGTGTTTTCAAAAAACTTACTACGCCAGTCAGATCCATTGAATTGCGCGATATAGGAGAACACCCAGATTTTGACTTTGATCCATTTTACATTAGTGCACAATCTGGGATTCATACAATTGATTTGCGGGAGCTAGCAGAATGATAAGACTTCTTATTCAATTTGCTTTTTATTTTTCAATAATGATTTCAGTATTGTTTGGTGGCACAGATGGTACAATTAGGGGGAAGGTGACAGATGCAGATGGCGGTCCTCTTCCTGGTGCAAATATCTATGTCCCTGCAGTTGGAATTGGGGCAGCTGCAGATATGGAGGGTAATTATATTATTCTGAATATTCCTGTTGGAGAATATGATGTAGTTGTGCAAATGATGGGCTATCAGAAACAAACTGTAACAGGGGTAACTGTTGTGATGGATCAGACGGTGTGGCTTAATTTTAAACTTCCAGTGGCTGCGGTAGAGGGAGATGAAGTACAGGTTATTGGTGAAAGGCCTCTTGTTGAGAAGGGTACAACATCAAAGAAAATTACAGTCGACAAGGAAGCCATTCAGGCTCTCCCTATAAGAGACTTAACAGAATTATATACTCTTCAGTCGGGTGTCGTGAAAGTTGAGAGTCGTACTCAATCAGTCCCAGATCATGAAGAGCGAGGTATTGAGGAGATACATGTAAAAGGTGGTAGGTCAGGAGAGATCGCTTATATGATGGATGGCATGTATCTTAGGAATCCTATTTTTGGTTCAATAGGTTCTGGAACCAGATTAAATCTTTTTGCAGTGAGGCAGTTTGATTGGCAACCTGGAGGTTTTAATGCTGAGTATGGTGATGCTCAGTCGGCGGTATCCAATTGGCACACAGCTGTAGGTGGAAAGGAAATGGAGTACCATTTTAGATATGAGACAAGCCAGGTTGGAGCATTAATTAATTCTGCCTTGGGCAATGAATTGGAGACTAATAATTATGACCTGAATCGTGGCTACAATGATTATAATTTTGGTGTTGGCGGTCCAATTTTAGGCTTACCAAAATTAACTTTCTGGGTGTCAGGGCAGTATACCACTGAAGATAAATATGGTGTTTATGAGTTTGATGATAAGATCTACCAGGGGCCAAAGTATTTTTTAAATGAGTCAGACCTTGATCTTAATCTTCTTGAGCAAAACCAGAACAATCTAGTTTACCCTTGGGATGATGTGGCTGGTTTCAGAGGATTTGGGTTTGATAATACATGGGATGTTTTTACAAAACTAAGCTACAAGTTTACAAATAAACTACGGTTCCATGGTTCCTACTGGCAGGTGGCAAACCATCGCCAAGCATTTAGTCCACGTTACCTGTATTGGGATAATGGTAGGAATGAGCTTTTTCGTGATACATATAGATACAATTTTGAAATGAATCATTCCGTTACGCAAAATACTTTTTACACACTGCGTTACTCAAGATTTACTCAAGAACAATTCCAAGGAGTGCGCTGGAGGGACAATGATAAAGATGGGTATCCAAACTGGTTTGAATGGCGCCACCCTGCGGGCTATAAACCAATATCGGATGTAAACAATGAGTTTGTAGTCCCTTACTCAATTGGTGAAGATGGTGATACAATACGATACACAAATGTTGATGAAAGGAGTGGTTGGTATCATGGTGCGACCCCAGGTCTATGGAATTGGGAATTATCTGAAGACTTTGATGATAGGAATGGCAATGGTGTATGGGATGCAGGAGAAAGCTTTGATGATTCTAACGCTAATGGTCTTTGGGATGGCCCAGAACTAATCAAAGAGTTGATTTTGAGAGATGGGGACTATTGGCTAGAACCTGAAATGTATGAAGACTATGAACCTTTCTTTGACTATGAAAACATATACCTCCAATGGCAAAATGTTCCTGGATACTATGGGACACCAACGAATGTTAGTTTTTTTCCAGGGCTTGTGAACCCTTACTATTATATGCCAGATCTCGCTGGTGTTGCTTGGGATGAAGGCAGAACCTTTGGAGGTCATGATACTTTTTATGCGAGTTCTACTTCTATAACAGATGAAATTCGTTTTGACATCACAAGTCAAATAACAGATAAATGGAAAGTCCGTGTAGGTGGAGATTATAAGTCACATAAATTAAACTTTTATGAAGTTAAATCTCCGTGGCTGGGTGCTGGTGCAAAGATTCAGACCTTTGCTGAATATTGGAATGATACAGGCCCGGATGGTTTACTTCTAGGCGATGAAGGTTACGAGGAGGCTGATGCAGGCGAAAATAATGGCAGGTGGGATGAAGGTGAAAATTTTACTGACGCAAATGGTAATGGAGAGTGGGATGATTTTCGTGAGCCTGAAGAATTCTCGGCCTATATTCAAAATACATTTGAAGTACCATGGATGGTAATCAATTATGGAATTAGAATCGATATGGTAGATTATAACTCACAGGTTTGGGCAGATACATCAGGTAATTTCAGTCCCGGAAGGCCATGGTATTATAGCGATCTAAACAATAATGGTATCTGGGACCAAGACAATGAACAAGCATCGGATATTGCCGGTCTCGCAAGACAGAAAATTTTGCTTAAGAATTCAAACTGGTCTTATAAAATAAGCCCAAGGATTGGCTTTAGTCATGTTATCACAGACAAGTCTACTTTTACCTTTAACTATGGTCTTTATTTTCAGAATCCCATATACCAGAATGTCTATCTTAATACAAATAGCCTAGAAGACCCAGAGGAGTTGTTTGAAGAGGGTGAGGGAGCAGTGGGTAATGCAACTATGAATGCCCAGCGGACACAACAATATGGCGCAAATTTCAATGTTCAAGTCGGAGAAAACTGGGCATATTCTTTTGGTGCTTGGGTTAGAGATATGGATCAATTAACACGCTATACGCTAGAGAGATCAGGTGTATATCAATATAATGTTGCTTCAAATGGTGACTATGGCTCTGCAAAGGGTCTTGACTTAACTATAGATTGGCGATGGGCTTTATTTGGATCACAGTTGCAGTATACATATTCTGTTGCAAAAACAAATAGTGAATATGCATGGGCAAGTATTACTGGTCAATATGTTGATGCGCCAAGCCAAGAAAATTTAGCTTATTATGATCGCCCTCATGATTTAACCTATTATTTTTATACCTTCTTACCATTTGGTGTCCAAGCGGGCTTAACTGCATTCTATCAGAGTGGGTATCCATATACACCTATTATCTTTAGAGGCAAGGACCCTGCTGAAGATGCCAGACATCCAAATTCAAAGCGTGGGCCTGCATACAAAAATTTGAATCTTTCTTTTTCTAAATATTTTGAAGCAATGCAGCATAAGTTTTCGCTAGGCTTAAATATTTTTAATCTTTTAGATATACGTAATGCTTGGGATGTATATCAGTTGACAGG
>CAZEER010000010.1:23824-43289 GCA_964511215.1 uncultured bacterium
CGTGTTAAGAGTGCAATAACTAACTACGGTAGTTTTATTAATTGGGATGTACATCCTTCTGGTATTTGGGGTGATTATTCCTATTTACCTGCTGTTTCTTTTGTTGGAGCTGTCCCCGGACATAAAAACACCGCTCGTTTTTCTTGGTTAAATCTTGAAACTGTAGTTGATGATGAGGGCGTTCCTATCTACAGTATATGGGAATCATCTGATGCTTATGATGATTGGTATCCTGTTAATGGTGATACAGTATATCAGGGTATTCTATTTGAACTTGGTAATGATGATGGTATTTATATAGCTGATAATAACAATGATGGTTATCCAGATAACGAGAAATTCACAATTGACCAGATTAATGCTGATAAGCAATTTTATTTCAATCATGATGATAGAAAAATTATTATTAGTACCTTTGGTGATGCTGATCCAAATAAAACTTCTGCAAGAGTCGGCTTTATTTATCCATGGGCTCTGAGACCTGCTTTAATCAGTCGAGAAGATCAATTTGATTTTTACGATTATGGCGATGATGAAGAAGAATGGACCCAAGATGATAACTACGTATACTATGGTGCTACTGCATCAGAGTCCCATTTCATTAATACAGATTATAAGACTGATTGGCATGCCTCAACCATGGCTCGAACAAATTCTCATCAGGTTGAATATAATGCCAGTGATGTTTTTGGTGATACCCCATGGGTGAGTGGGGATGATACATATCCCGTATTAGCACACTCCGCCTATTCAAATACATGGCCTGCTGAGATGAATTATGCAACAGGACTTATGAGTTCATTTTGGCCGGGATGGTGGTCGCAAGACTATAATGTCAATTTGCCTGGATGTAGCTATTCTAGAAAAGATCCAAATTGCTGGGAAGAAGTACCGGGGCGTTTTGTGTCTGATATGGATGTTTATATGGAGTTTGATGATCGTTGGGCTCACAGAGCGAATACTGTGAATACTAATGACCAATATGAACAGACTGGTTATCCTATGGGTTTAAGGGTGCAGGCAACCGCGCACTCTTATGGGGTGTCTTATGCTGAAGATATCATGTTTGTAACAGTGAAGGTTCGTAATGAGAGTGGTGATTGGTGTGCTGAGGATGAAGAAGGTAATCCAATTCTTGATAAGAACGGTAATCAAAAGTGTGGTGACGCCATGATTATGCCTGATGGTACAAAACTTAATCGGGGAAAAGGGTTTGATTATAGTGGTATGTCTCTTGGTTTTTATATGGACGCCGATGTTTTAATGGGTGATTGGGCAGGTTATAATGGCGGGTTGCATACTAATGATGATGATTTTATGAAGTATTATTGGGAAGTTTTTGAAGTTAATAATGATAGAATGCTTATCAGTATGGCAATGATAGGTGACCACGATGGACTTTCAGGAGCTGTTGGTTACGCGTTGGATACACCTGCTGTAGCATCGCCTGGTAATGATTTTGGAGTTGTTGCTACTCAATTACTTGATTCTCCAAGGGCAACTGACCCCGTCGATTTGGATCAGGATGGAACGATTGATATATTTCCGGGAGAGCCACTTAAAATGACTGACTGGCACTGGGTAGACTGGTATCAGCGTCCTGGTGTGGTATCGCCTGAATCAAACTCGAGTAGTTGTTATGCAGGTTATGAAGGGTGCCCTGTTGCGAGAAATAAAGAAGAAATCCTTTACAAGCTTATGGTTGGAGACACGTCTAATCTTAGTGATGGTGAAAAATCATGGCACTTTCACACACCTAATCCAGGTACAGACCTTGGCGAAGAGTTAAATCCTCATTTTGATTCTGTCGACGGCTTAAAGTTAGAGTCGGTTTATGCTAGAGACCCAGCAGGATTGGATTGTGTGTTGATTATGAGTTGCGGACCTTTTGATCTACCAGTTGGTAGAGAGGTGCCGTTTTCATTTTGTATTATTTTTGGGCAGACTGAAGATGATTTAATTAATAATGCCAGATTTGCGCAGGTAATGTACAATTCACGCTACCAAGGATTTACCCCACCAACAAGGCCTACTGTGCATGCAATAACAGGTCAGGGAGAGGTGGATATTTATTGGAACGATGCTGCTGAGGAATCAAGAGATGTTGTTACAGGTTATGCGGATTTTGAAGGTTACAAACTATATAAAAGTACAGATGGTGGAAATACCTGGGGAACTGCTGAGGATATGATTTATGATACTGATGGTATTTTTGCAGGATGGAGACCATACGAACAGTTTGACCTTTCGAGAGAAGAAGATTCTCTGCATTGTGTTTATTCTAGAAGTTTTGATTGTCCAAAAGAATTACGAAGGAACCATGCGATTAATGGACAGGACCCATATTTTCCTTGGTTTAACTTAGGAAGTGATACTGGGTTTGAAGCTATTAGGCTAGATGTCCCTGCTGTTATAAATGGAGATACGATGCACTATATGTATAAGGATGTAAATGTAACAGACGGTCTTGAATATACATATTCTGTTGTAGCCTATGATATGGGTGTCGAACCTCCTTTTAAAATTTCATTTGGAGATATTGGGTCAGGGTTGTACGAGGAAATAGTAGATACAAATTATTCAAATCCTGATCAATGGGCTAACCCTGATGGTTATGCATCGATAGAAAATTCGAAAGGGACCACTGTTTTAGATAGGAATTTTGTGAAATTATTCCCCGGAGTTTTGCCAATTGATGTGATGGGAGATATAGGTGTCGTGCCGAATCCTTATAAAGTGGGTTCAGGTTTTAAAGAAGCAGAGCATCTAAGGCAAATGAGGTTTACAAATTTGCCTGAGCAGTGTACAATTCGAATATTTAATTTGACTGGTGAAGCTGTTAGTACCATTGAACATTTTAATTCAGAATCAGGGAATGCCTGGTGGGATATGCGAACAATCAATAATCAGGAAATATCGCCTGGTTTATATATTTTCCATGTTGAACAAAAAGGTTCAGGTACTCTGGGAGAACCATTTATAGGAAAATTTGCGGTGATAAGATGAGATATATACTTTCATTAATAATGGTTCCAGTTTTGCTATTTGGCCAGTATCGTGATATTCCAGATGTTGTGACTAAAGTTGCGACAGCAGCAGGTGGATTTTTAAAATTAGAGACCTCAGCTCGTGCGATTGGTATGGGTGGTGCTTCTGTAGCATCTGGTAGAGGTGTATCTGGTATACCCTACAATTCTTCAAGTATTGCATATATAGAGAAGAGTGAGGCTTATTTTTCACATGTAAAATATTTAGCGGGTATTGAGCATGGTGTCTTAACCTATGGCACTCGTGTTGGTCCTTCAGATTTTGTGGGTCTGCATTTATTTTATTTGGATAGTGGCCCTATGGATGTAACGACTGAATTATTTCCAGATGGTACGGGTGAGGATTTTAATGTTTTTTCTATTGCTGCTCGAGGTACTTATGCACGTAGTCTTACGGATCGGTTAAAGGTAGGTGGGTCTGTTAATTACATAAGAGATAAAATTGCAGAGACATCAATGCAGGTTGTTTCATATGATATAGGTTCAAATTTCCAGACTGGTATCTATGGTACAGTTCTGGGTATGAGTATTACTAATTTTGGGCCTGAGGTCAAGTACGGTGGTGAGGATTTAGGTGTGCAGGTTGCTGATACGATTGATGTAGATGGAAGTTTGCAGAGGATAACAGATAAGTTTCCACTGCCTCTTACATTCCGTTTAGGTGTGGAGAATATGGTGATGGGCCCAAATAGCTCTTTTCTTAAGAATGAGACCCAGACACTGCTTGTAACTGTTGATGGAATTAAGCCCAGTGACTATGTTGTCTATGGTAGTCTTGGTTTAGAGTATGGCTGGAATAATTTGGCATTTATTAGAATGGGTAGCCATCTAAACCATGATACAGCAGGGTGGAGTTTAGGCGCGGGTGCCAATATTCGATTGGGTAAGATGGCTTTATCTGTTGATTATGCATTTGTGGATTATGATATCTTGAAATACACCAATCAAATAGCTATTGGATTAAAATTTTAATGTTTGCACAATCATTAAAATATTTTGGTTTTATTTTTATGATATCTCTGCATACTCTGTATGCACAATGTGTTTCAGATGCTGGGGTTGATCTTGACATTTGTGATGGTGATGGATCATCATCAAATTATACATATTTGGATGGAACAGGCTCCTCAGTATCCGAAGGTGAAACCAGCTATGAGTGGACTGTGCTTACGGTTGTCGGTGATGGGAGTTGGCAGGAGAGTCTCGTTATATCAAGCAGTGAATCGGATGAGCCTGACCCTAGGTTTAAGTATCCTAGTGAATTAGCTAATAACACTGATTTTTTAGTTCAATTGAAGGTGTTTGATGAATCAAATAGTTGTGAAGATCTTGATACAGTCGTTGTTTCAATTCAGTCTAATATGTGCCCTCGTGCTGTTGCTGGTGATGATCAAATTTTAAGTAATGGTTGTGACTTTACAACTACATTTGATGGATCTGATTCTGAAGATCCCCAAGATGAGGAAATCACATACCAGTGGACATCTTTGGATGGATATGATAGTTATTTTATTGTTTCAAATTCTGTTGAAGCAACTTTTGAGTTTCCGGAAACAGATGCTGATCAAACTTTTTCATTTATGTTAACAGTATCTGATGCAGAACAGAGTACGACTGATACTGTAAAGGTTGTATATTTGGATAATGATGCACCTATAGCCGATGCTGGTAATGATATTGTGACTTGTGAATATCAGTTTAATCTCTCTGGAATTAAGTCTTATGATTTGAACTGGAATGAGCTAAGCTATAGTTGGTCATCGCTTGATGGGCTTTCTATTACAGATGCTTCAACTAATAAACCTCTTATTGAGAGTCCAGCAGATCTCACTGTAGCAACTTTATATAGGGTGGCATTAGAAGTTAACGATGGTTATTGTTCAGCATATGACACTGTTAATGTTACAATTGAAGCTAACTTATGTCCTGTTGCAGATGCTGGAGGTACAAAGCGGTTAGCTAAATTTGAATCTGGGAGTATAACTCTTGATGCTGGTCAATCCTTTGATCCTGAAGGAGGAGATTTAAACTATGAGTGGACTACTCCTTCTGGACCAGTCTACGAATCTACCGTAAATGTATCAGATTTGGAACCACAAAGTAGATATTCAAGCTATAGCTATATTTTGCAGGTCATGGATAATGAAAATGCTATTAGTACTGATACTGTTGAAGTAATATTCAGTTTATTTTCTGCTCCTGTCAGTCCAACGATTTATGCTGTGGCAAGTCATGGTCAGGTCCTTGTTTCTTGGGATGCCTCTTCAGAAGCGTCGTATGATTCGTTAACAGGTTATGCAGACTTTGAAGGATATAAATTATATCGTTCTATTGATGGAGGCACAACTTGGGGTGGGGATGATGATAAATTGTATGACTTCAATGGTCAGTTTGTTGGTTGGTTGCCTTACGCTCAATTTGATTTTGATTATGAAGAAGATTTTTTTCATTGTATATATGACCACAATGGTGACTGTGAGCCTGAAGATACTAGGCAAACTTCAGTAGGTGGGCTTGATCCTTATTTACCTCGCTTTAGCTTAGGTAGTAATACGGGTCTAGAGTATTCTTACGTTGATTCTAATGTTATAGATGGTGTGGAATACACTTATACGGTTACTGCCTATGATATGGGTTTGCCTCCATTTGATCTATTTTTAACTGAGACTGATTCATCTGGTATATTTACTGCTGATACCATATGGCCTGTGTCTAACCCCGGTAGTTTTATTGGTCCGGATTCCATTGATTTTTTTGATGATTCTGGTAATTGGATCAGAAGAGATGCAAATCCTAAAAGAGGATTCCCATTTTTAGAATCGGCGAAGGGCGATACGGGTGATCATAACTTAATTACTGTGGTTCCTGGCTATACAGCCTTAGATATATCTTTTCCTGATGCTAACGATATCGAAGCATTATTTACTTCAGACAGCGCAAATATTGGTACTGGTGACAGAGAATATTTTATAGTTGATAGAACTAAAATTGTTCAGGATCAGGTGAAATATGAAATCCAAGCAAGCCAGAGTAATGCTGCTGTTGAAGGTATGGCATGTGAGAATCCATATGTATTTGGTTATGTTGTAAAAGACAGTTTGGGTATGCCTGATTCAACAATAACATTTTATGAAAATGAATTGAATTTTTTTGAAAAGGATTCTATATCAGGTTTGCCTGGAACTATCTATGAAAATGAGTCTTTTATTGTTCCAGTATATGATATTATTACACCTGTTGATAGGTGGAGTTCTCAGTTTAAGGGTATAAGGTTTAAAATAAAAAATAAGATACCTCTTAATGTTTCAGCGGTTCCACCGGTTAGTATTGATTCACTTTTATGGTCTTGGGCTAGTCCTGATAGTGGTGAAATGGATACGGTGAAATTATATAATTTATATTTAAGTGTATTTCCAAATCTTTCTTATACAAATGTTACAAGTTATCTGAGAAGATTAAATTTTGATTATAGGGTTGATTTTTATTCTGAGCCTGATAGCGGAAATTTTATTTCAATTACCAACGCTTCTGGGCCGGGTAAAATGTATTTTCCCTTCAAAATAACTAACACTTGGACTGGAAAAGAGGTAGGCTTGATGTGTAATGATTATGGTTCTGCAGATGCTTCGCCAATTGACTACGCTAATGGAGCTGCAGATTATGTTTGGACTTCTGGTGAAGATATTTTCCTAATTCAGGATTCTCTAAGGATTGCCGGTGCATGGTTTGAGGCGTATAATTATAATTTGGACTTATTGTTACCTTTGAGTAATAGTTATAAAACAAGAAAGGCTTACGATAATACAAAAGATTACAGTCAGGGTGATACGGTCTTTTATCAGGGTTCACTTTGGCGCTCTTTGGTACCTGCAGACGCCGGTGTTAAACCTCAATCAGTTTTTTCAGATGAGCAGGATGATGGATTGAGGAATAACCCTTGGAGACCGGCTTATCCTTGGAAAGGTGGTGAGCAGATGTTGATTAAACCTCACAAACTTTTTGTTGATGGAGATAATTGGTACTCTAACATGTCTAAATTAGGAGAAGAGGTAGGTATTCCAGATACGTTATGTTTAGACTCTATTAAAGTGGTGCCTAACCCTTATAAAGCCAGTTCAAGGTTTAATGAAACACCTAATCTAAGAAAAGTAAGATTTACACATTTACCAACAGCATGTCAAATTTCTATCTTCACGATTGCAGGTGAACATGTAACAACATTTGACCATCAACAGCAGTTTGATGGAAATGCATGGTGGAATTTACGAACGGGTAATAATCAGGATGGAGCTGAAGTTGCTCCTGGTTTATATATTTATGTTATTGAATTCCCTGAGGAAAAGGATTATTGCATTGATACTTATGATAATGATGGTGATATTCAAGGCAGTATGAAAAACGACTATTATTCAAATAATAAATATGATGTAAATGAAGATGGCAGTTCTGCGAGGGTGATTAAAAAGACAAAATTTCACATAGGAAAATTTGCGGTGATAAGATGAGATATATACTTTCATTAATAATGGTTCCAGTTTTGCTATTTGGCCAGTATCGTGATATTCCAGATGTTGTGACTAAAGTTGCGACAGCAGCAGGTGGATTTTTAAAATTAGAGACCTCAGCTCGTGCGATTGGTATGGGTGGTGCTTCTGTAGCATCTGGTAGAGGTGTATCTGGTATACCCTACAATTCTTCAAGTATTGCATATATAGAGAAGAGTGAGGCTTATTTTTCACATGTAAAATATTTAGCGGGTATTGAGCATGGTGTCTTAACCTATGGCACTCGTGTTGGTCCTTCAGATTTTGTGGGTCTGCATTTATTTTATTTGGATAGTGGCCCTATGGATGTAACGACTGAATTATTTCCAGATGGTACGGGTGAGGATTTTAATGTTTTTTCTATTGCTGCTCGAGGTACTTATGCACGTAGTCTTACGGATCGGTTAAAGGTAGGTGGGTCTGTTAATTACATAAGAGATAAAATTGCAGAGACATCAATGCAGGTTGTTTCATATGATATAGGTTCAAATTTCCAGACTGGTATCTATGGTACAGTTCTGGGTATGAGTATTACTAATTTTGGGCCTGAGGTCAAGTACGGTGGTGAGGATTTAGGTGTGCAGGTTGCTGATACGATTGATGTAGATGGAAGTTTGCAGAGGATAACAGATAAGTTTCCACTGCCTCTTACATTCCGTTTAGGTGTGGAGAATATGGTGATGGGCCCAAATAGCTCTTTTCTTAAGAATGAGACCCAGACACTGCTTGTAACTGTTGATGGAATTAAGCCCAGTGACTATGTTGTCTATGGTAGTCTTGGTTTAGAGTATGGCTGGAATAATTTGGCATTTATTAGAATGGGTAGCCATCTAAACCATGATACAGCAGGGTGGAGTTTAGGCGCGGGTGCCAATATTCGATTGGGTAAGATGGCTTTATCTGTTGATTATGCATTTGTGGATTATGATATCTTGAAATACACCAATCAAATAGCTATTGGATTAAAATTTTAATATTATCTCAGTTCTTGCTTATCATATAAGAAGAAGAGTATTTTAATCCGCCTACATACCACATAAAATTAGTTTTTTTTTAAATAAACAAGCGTGGAGAAATCTATGAAGAAAGCAGTTATTATTGTTTTGTCTTTTATGGTTGCGATTCCTCTTTTTGGCCGGTCGATAAAGACAGGGAAACGAGTGTCGAAATCACTTCCAAAAAAATTACCAAAATTGGAAGAACCTGTATTTATCAATACATTTGGTGCGGACCATAGATTTGGTCCAGTGACACAGTATTCAGATAGAGACAGTGATTTTTTTGCTACATTGGTTGATTCTTCACTGAATGGATATGGTCCTTATAACCCCACCCCAAATCCATTGGCATATGCAATAGATGAAGGATATGTTACTGTATATCGTCAATTCCAGGGGCTGAATGTCACTGCCGGTTATATAGGCTCGTCCCAATCAGAAGATGGTGAAGAATGGTTTACTGAGCAGACATTAAATACGCGTTATCCTACAGGTGAGGAAGAACCTGATTTACCAACAGCGACTGGAACTGCGCAGGGGCGTTACCCCAGTGCTGGTTTTTCTCCAGGTGGTAATCCTACCGCTATTTGGAATGAGTATACTAATACAGATCACGGTGGTGGAACATATGGTGGTTACCCTCTTTATACGTATGACTCACAGGGCATCGGTGAATTCTCGGCCTGGGTCAATCCATTTCACATAAACAATGGTTGTAATACTACTCCTTGTGATCCAATGGATCTATGGGTTGGTAATTCCTATGTAAATTCTGGTGGAGGAACTCCGATACTTACCACTGTATATAATGGTTGGTCAGATACCCCTGCTAATTATTATTGGATTACCAGTAATTTTCATGCGAATGGATATTTTCTTTTGAATGATGCCTATATCATTGCAAGTGATGGTGAGCAGCTTGACAATGGAGACTATCTGTGGTATGATTTTGGTAACTATACGTCTGGACCTGATTATCATATCAATGAAGATGGTGTAGGATATATGGGCCAAATAAGTTATACACTTAATAGTGACTTTGAAGCGCCTTATAGCCATACGTTATTTTTTAAAAAGACCGAGGACTATGGCGAGACATGGACTTCTGATGGTGGATATGAGAATACTGGATATAATTTTATATCTGATGAAAATATTGTAAGACTTACTGATTCCCTTTATACAATGTTTAGTGAAAGTCCCGAAGATTACCCGGAGCAATTGTGGTACCCATGGGCTGAGTGTGATAGTGTAGATGAGGCAACTGGTGATACCCTTACCGTTGTTTGTGGTGATTCTATATTTTATTCCAATGTTGGTGGGGCATGTTTCTTAACACCTGGTATGTTCATGTATTATGATTATGATATCCGTACAGATCTAGATGGGGGCCTTCACTTCGTAACTGTAGCAGTCCCACTGGTTTGTCCAGACTCTGTTGGTGGTTGTGAAGATAGCAATGGCGATGGCCTTGTTGATACAACTTACCTTGAAGGGCGATTTGGAAGTGGTGGACACTATTATTTTTACAATCCAGATCCAATGGATCAACCTAATAATTGGAGACTAACTCTTATAAACGATCTCTCAGAGACGTATTATGCAGACTGGGGTACATCAGATATCCCTCATATTAATTCAGGGTCTTATCCTCCTATGTACTATTTTTTCCCTGAAATTACTCTTAGTGCTGAAGAAGGGAGTCAGGTAATGTGGTACGCTGGTTATGAAGGTTCAGCATTTACATGGAGCGAGGATACGATGTTCTATTATCCTCAAGATATTGATATTTATATGAGGAAATCATCGGATCTTGGTGGGAGCTGGACAGATCTGGAAAATGTAACGAATACACCGGGTGGAATTTTTCCTGATAAACAATTGGAGTGTGGTATCCATTTAGCGTCAACAGGCACTGATGATCATGTTGGAATATTTTTTCAGATGGCAGATTTCTATACGGAAACTTATCCGCCCGCAACTGGTTATGAAGATTACATGAACAGGGTTTATGTTGGTGTATATTCTAATGATGCAGGTGGAGGAGGAACAACTGGCAATGATTATGAGAATATCACACCTACAAAATTTGTTCTCCAGCAAAATTATCCAAACCCATTTAATCCTGTGACACAGATTCAATATGAATTGGATAAATCCACAGATATTACTCTTGAACTTTTTGATATACGTGGGTCTAAAATAAAAACATTATTAAATGAACGTCGTTCTGCTGGTTCGCATCATTTCACATTTGATGCTTCTGAATTAGCAAGTGGTGTCTATTTTTATAGTATGACAGCAAATGGAGTAAACAAAACCCGTAAACTGGTACTAATGAAATAGAACTATACTGTTTCTGAATTATATGATTAATAAAAGTGGGACTCTGTTAGGGCAGAGTCCCACTTTATCGTTTTAATACTAAATTAGATGGAGAGTCCCATGCGCTCGTACAAACTATTATTTGTCATCATTAATTTTCTTGTAGCAAAGGATATTACATATAAGATCCATACCGATGGTATAGAACATCAACAAAACTTAATATCATTGAATGGTCCCATGAATAATGATATTGTACATCATAATTCACGGACCACTCGCGATGATACATCTACTATCTGGCTACAGGATTTTGAGGGTGATCTTTCCGATTGGACAGTAGAATCAGGATGGGTACTCACTGAAGAATCTAGCTATAGCCCTACGCATAGTTTTCACTTTGATGATGATAATTTTGATCTCACAACAAGTTTAATTTCTCCTGTCCTTAATATTCCTGCATTGGAATCAGAAAATCAAATCTTAAAATTTAATTTTGCACTCTGGGTAGATTTGCCAGATTATGATGGAGATGGTGATAATTATCTCGAAGATTATTATTGGGTTGACATTGCAAATGTTAGTGATGTTCCTGTTTATTTTCATCAGACATCATCTGATGCATATGATGGTCAGAGTTGGTGGTGTGGTGATGCTGGTGTAGGAGGTTATTTAGATGCTTGGGTTCAGGTTTTACAAACTCCGGCTATTAATGTACCTGCAGGTGGAAGTTTATCCGCTATGATGAAATGGGGTATTGAGGATTATGCTGGTGCTGCTGTAGGTGGAACCTGTACAGATGGATGGGACGCCGCAAATGTCAGAATCTCTAATGATGGTGGGACTACTTGGAATATCTTAAATGGTGATGACCCGTATGATTTTTATTATGGATATGGTTGGATATACAATGACCCTGAATATGACTGCGGTGGATCTCTAGAGCAAGTTGCAGCAGGCTGGGGGAATCAAGCAGATTGGCATGAAGTAACTTTTGATCTGGGTGCATATATTGGGCAGGATGTTATTATCCAGTTTGCATTCGGTTCAGACCCTGCATATTCAACCCCAGATGATAATACATTGACAGGCTTCAGGGTTGATAATATATCTGTTACAGATGGCAGTGGTAACGTAGTGTTTGTTGACAATGCTGATGATGAAGTGCATATGACTCCAATGAATGGCCTAGAGTTTGCTTGGGAACAGTATTTTTATGATTATGGTGATATTACCAGACCTGGAAGTTTAGGTTGGGAAGAATATCCTCCAGGTGCTCCTTTTAATGGTAATGCGCAGCTAGATATTTCTGAATATGCTGGTGATGATATACGTTTGAGGTTTACAGCAAGGATGGATGGTGATGATGATGGTGGAAATGGAGATGGTTTGTATATTGATGATTTACATATGTGGAAGGTCTCCTACAATGATGTACCACTTGTTGATAATTTACAAGCATATGGACTGGACAATCAGGTTGTGGTTGCCTGGGATATGCCGGCAGGTGGTAGTTATGATAATGAAGAAATATCCAATGTTGATGGTTCATTTGAAGATGCAGTCATGATGTCTTCAGGTACTTCTGTGATGGGAGAATATTTTGATATGCCTTATGGCGCTGAAGGTGCTTATGCAAACTCTTGTGCTGTTTGGGGTGAACCAGGGTTTAGTGGTGCAACTACTCTGTATGGATTTGATGTTCTTGCTGGCGCTCCTGTATCAGATCCAACTTATTCTACTCAAGTTACTCTGCAGGAAGATCAATGGAATGATTTTGATTTAGGTTGGACATTTTCGGGTGATTTTGTTTTGGCTATTGAAATTAGTACTACCGTTGGAATGGGTATTGATTCTGATAATGCCCCTGGCCAATATTCATGGGCGAATCTTGGCGGATGGCAGCCATGGACGCAAGTCGCATATGAATACGGTCTTACTGATGGTGAGTTTGGTATTACCGCCAATGTAACAACTGTTGGGGGAGGCACACCAGTATTCAATATATATAGATCTGTAAACGAAAGTGAATTTTCAATCATGTTC
Source organism: uncultured bacterium (assembly GCA_964511215.1). Lineage (GTDB taxonomy): Bacteria > Fidelibacterota > Marinisomatia > Marinisomatales > UBA1611 > CAZEER01. Next base: position 36,785 of record CAZEER010000010.1, read on the forward strand.
AATGGATCTAACATTGAAGATAATCAATACACAGATAATACAGTGCAAAATGGGAATACTTACTGCTATGAAGTGACCGCAGTATATGGAGAAAATGAAGGTAATCCTGCAGGCCCAGTTTGTGCGATTCCAGAGGCGCAGACTATATATGAGATTGCATATGATGATGGTACTGATGAGACTAGTATTAATGCAGGTGTTCAAAATTATCTGTGTGTGAAGTTTACTCCAAATAATTACCCTGTGGATCTCTATCGTGTTAGTTTCTATTGTGTTGGCGCATCTTCAGGGGTCGGTTTTGTAAATGTATGGGATGATGATGGTGATGGTGGAATGCCCGGAACGGTATTAGTGGAAAATATGCCTACTACATTTGCTGGTGGGTCTTGGACACCTGTGCCACTTAGTGTTAATGATATTACATTGACCGATGGAAGTTTTTATGTCGGTTGGTGGGAAACAGACCAGACACCTCCTATTGGAGTAGATTCAGATAACTCTTCTGCAAATAGTTTTATTGATATTGGTATTGGTACGGGCCTAGAACCATTTGGTAATTATTTTGAAGGAGCGATAATGATTAGAGCGGAAGTTGATTCTGCAAACGTTGTGGGGGTTGATGAAAATTACTTGACCTTACAACCCTTATCATTCTCATTGAAGCAAAATTATCCTAATCCATTTAATCCTGTGACCACAATTAATTTTAGTTTATTATCGGATGGGTATGCAATTATTTCAATTTATGATCTAGCAGGTCGAAAATTAAAAACATTATATAATAAAGAAACAATAGCAGGGCACCATTCACTGAAATTCAATGGTTCTGACTTACCGTCAGGAATGTATTTTTATAATATTGATGTAGAAAGTAATAAAGGTGAACATATTTTTTCTGAAACCAAGAAAATGTTATTAATGAAATAATAATCAATGGCGATCAAATGAAAAAACTACTTTTAATATTACAGATATTTTTAATTCAAGAATTATGTGCACAAGTTTACCATGATAGGATCCTGATTTATCTAGATAATGCAATTGAGGGTTTTGAAATAAATATGAACTCTGGTAGGAGTAATTTAGAAGAATTAAATGATGCTATGGATTATATGGAAGCAGTTAAGATATATAAATGGTTGCCAAATGCAAGGCCAACAGACCGAGATGGTGACATATACCTCAACCGTTATTATATAATTACATTAGGTTCAAATAGATCAAATATTGATGATTTAGTAAATTATATTGAAGATCTTGAGAGTGTTTATACTTCAAGCACTATGGTTATTATGAAACCTGATTATATACCCAATGATACACGTTGGAACCAGCAATATGGTTTGGAACTTATCCAAGCTGATCTTGCCTATGATCTGTGGGATATAGATAATGGTGAAATTCCAGGCTATGTTGAAGATGGTGAAATTGTTGTTGCAATCTCCGATGTAGGGTTTGAATGGGACCATCCTGATTTAATAGGTAATGTATGGCAAAATCTTGGTGAAGATGCGGATGGAGATGGTTCTGTCCTTGAGTTATCTGGGAACACTTGGATATTTGATCCGGATGATGTGAATGGCCTTGATGATGATGAAGACGGATATGAAGATAATTTTATTGGATGGGATGTTGCATTCAATGATAATGACCCAATGCCACCAAACAATAATTACAGCCATGGCACAGAGGTTGCTGGGTGTGTGTCAGCTACTACAAATAATAATATTGGTGTTGCTTCCGTTGGTTGGTCAGTTAAGCTGATGGGACTAAATACTTCAAGTGATGGGGAGTACATTCAATATGGTGGGCAAAGTATTCTTACAGCAGCCCAAATGGGCGCTGATGTTATTAATATGAGTTGGGGTGGTTTTGGAGGGTGCAGTTATACAGCTTTAATTAATAATGCCTATAACAACTATGGTTGTATACTAGTAGCCTCCGCTGGCAATGGTGGCTCTGATGGTAATACAAATTTTGATTTACATTCTCCTTCATCTTGTAATAATGTGATATCAGTCTCAGCTATTGGACCAAATGATAACTTTGGTTGCTGGGCAACAGCGGGTGAGACTGTTGATCTGTGTGCGCCCGGAGAAAGTGTATGGACAACAAATGTAAATGGTGGTTATGGAAGTTTTTGGGGGACCTCATTCTCATCGCCAATAACAGCGGGTGCAGTGGCACTGGTGTGGTCAAGATTTCCAGATGCTGAACAAGGCTGGGTAGAAGATAGAATCATAACAAATACAGATGAATTTTCTGATATGACAGGTTCATGTCAGGGCGAGAGTATGGAAGGAATGTTAGGGACAGGTCGTTTGAATGTTTATAAAGCACTCAGCGCAGGTGTTTTTCCCAGTTTATATATAGCGGATGTAAACTATCTCAATGATACTGATGATGATGGAGTCTTGAATCCTGGTGAACAGGTTCAAGTAAAACTTGTAATTGGTAATGAAGAGGGATGGGCAGATGCAGAAAATGTAGTTGCGACCATAACAACTGAAGATGACCGTATTGCTATTATTGATAATACAATTGAGTTTTCTAGTTTAATTCCCTCGGGTGGTACATCCTTTACTTTAATTGACCATTTCTTAATTTATGCATTTGAGGATGCTATACTTGGTGATGTGCCGTGTACGGTCCATGTGCAGGCAGGGGCAGATGAACCATTTTATGAAACTGAGTTTGATGTGGATATATCTATTTCTTTAAATCAGCATGGATTCCCTGTGAATGGAATCGTTGTGAAATCGTCGCCAATAATTGCTGACGTAGATGGTAACTCCATAGGCGAGATATACTTTGGAAGTGATAACGGAAATTTTTACGGCTATACCCTAGATGGAATTGAACAGTATGGATTCCCATTTAGTACAGGAGCGAATGTTCGTTCAAGTCCAGCTGTAAGAGATATAGATGCTGACGGAGTTAAAGAAATTGTTTTTGGATCATATGATGGTAATCTTTATATCATTAATGCATTTGGAATGCTAGAAGATTCTTACTGGCAGTCTGGTATGATAATAGGCTCTCCAGTATTGATAGATATGAATTTAGATGGTGATTATGAAATTGTATTTACTACTCAGAATGGTAATGCAGGTATGGTTTACGCAATTCACGATGATGGTGATGATGTAGAAGGTTTCCCTGTAGACATAGGTGAAAAAATGATGGTTGGCGCAGCCGCAGGGGATCTTGAAGGTGATGGTAATGCTGATATTGTAGTCTGCACATGGGGAGATAACATATACGCGATTGATCATACAGGGGCTATAAGGTCAGGCTTCCCAGTTACATCTACAAATCGTTTTAATGCTCCTCCAACATTAGTTGATATTGATGGAGATGGTGATTTAGAAATTGTAGCTGGTAATGATAGTGGTCTTTTACACGTACTTCATCATGATGGTACTGAAATGGCCTCCTTTAATACAGGCGATGATATACGAGGTGGTATATCTGTTGCTGATTTAAATGATGATGGTAGCTATGAGCTTTTATTTTCGGGCTATGATGATATGATCCATGTTTGGAATCCCCTGAATGATGTAGAATTAGATGGGTGGCCAGTGGATATGGAATTTAATTCTTTGACAGAGCCCCTCACAGCAGATTTAGATAATGATGGGGATCTAGAAGTTGTTGCTGCAATGAAAAATGGAATGGTCTATGTTTTCCATCATGATGCGAGTTTGTTTAATAACTTCCCTATAAATCTAAGTGGCAATATAGAGTCGTCTCCAGCTATAAGTGATCTTGATGGAGATGGTGATTATGAAATTGCGATTGGCACTACGAGTGGACTAGAATTAATAGATATAAAGACAGATAAAGGAGATAGAATGTCTTGGAATTTACACAGAGGTAATCTAGAACGTTCGGGTTCATTGGGGATGGTTCTGGTTTCTGTAGAGCCTCAGATAGATCCTATTCCTAAACAATTTTATGTTAGTCCAAATTATCCTAATCCATTTAATCCTTTGACTAACATTGATATTTATACAGATGAAAAAAGTCAATTAGTAGTAAGTGTTTTTGATGTAAGTGGAAGATTAATTAATTCTCTTATTAATAAAGTACTGGATACTGGATCTTATAGTGTTCAATGGAATGGTCAGAATAACAGAGGAAAAATTATGCCTGCGGGGGTTTATTTTATACAAGTTGAATCAGGAAGTAATATAGTCACCCAAAAAATAATTTTATTAAAATAGTTTACCTGATTGCAGAATTAGTAATTATTTATGTAAATTACCTTAATCCTAACTGGAGTTACAAATGATCAAAATACAAAGTATTATACTATCTAGTTTTTTAATGGTTTCCTTTGCATGGGCAGATTTGGATTGCCCTGCAGATTCTGCGGTACATGTAGATACACGTACTATGTTACCAGATGGTAGCCCAAACCCAACATATGGTCAGGAAATTAATACTGGACTCTGTGGTTGTCTTGGTTTTGTTGATGGTGCTATGATAGATGGCAATGAAGTTACCTTTATTATACGCATGGTTGATAATGAACCTGTGCGAGGAGTTGAGCTAGATATTTATCATGATAATGCAGACCTAGTTTATTCAGGTGTATCCAAGGGGGATAAGCTTGAAAACGTTGTTGATGAAGAGGGAAACCCAAGGACAATGACATTGTTAGGGAATTATATTGAAGATCATTTAAAAATACTTGCATATAGCACGTCTCGTGCCCGAACAGCGGGTGATGGTGCTGAAGGGGACCTTGTCCACGTAACTTATGAGCTTGCTGATGGAGCAACACTACCAAGTGAAGTTACATTTTATCTTGGCTTGGCAAATTTACCTGGGACTTCTATGGACCCAGAATTGCTTAATGTTGTATGTGGTTATCCTGATGAAGATAGCCCTGTGGTAGTGTCAACCACTGCAGTTGGTGTTGATGATGTAGAATCGATTCCGGCAGTATTTGCTTTACATCAAAACTATCCTAATCCATTTAATCCATCTACTCAGATATCCTTTGATATACCAGAAGGGATGGAGCATATTACCCTCAACATCTATAACATTTTGGGTAAAAAAGTAAATACATTGGTTAGCGGTGTTGTTAATCCAGGTAGATATACTCTAGCATGGGATGCGGTAGATACTGAAGGTAATTCTGTAGCATCAGGTATATACTTTTACGAGCTTCGAAGTGAATCATTTATTGCCAGAAAGAAAATGCTTTTAATTCGCTAAAACTATTTACAAATCATTACTTTTAATTAAATTCCCCTATCTCTGGATGGGGGAATTTTTTTATGCGGACCTTTAAAAGACAGATTTATTTTTTTACTCTGTTGAGCATTATATTTTGTCAGCAGGACGTCTATCGTACTGTTGATGATATTAAAGATGAATGGACAGGCTATACATCTTATCAGAAGGAAGAGATGTTATCTTTCTGTGATTTTTTATTTAGAGAAGGTCATTATGAACGATGTCTCCTCAATTCCTTTCAAATACTTTATAAATTCCCAGAAGACAAAACTACAATAGTCACTGAATACTATATAGCAAGATGCTATGAAGAAATGAAAAATTACAAATTAGCACAAAAATATTATAGTAAGGTAATTGAAGCCACGGATTCAGATTTAACAATTCATAGAGCTGCAAATTATAGGATGATATACGTGGATCTAACGATGGGGAATCTAGATGTAGTATTAGAGAATACGCAACCAGGAAAGGATCCATATATGGAGGTATTTCGAGGTTATGCATATTTAAAAAATGCTGAATGGGAAGAAGCTAGAATCTCATTTATTTCAGCTCAAAGGATTTTCAACCATCCACACTATGACAACTTAATTACACCCATCTATCAAGCCATAGAGAATGTGAATGAAATTCCAAGGCATAATAGATATTTCGTATTTCTTGCAGGAACTATTTTCCCAGGTGGAGGGCAATTCTTATTAGGAGAAAGAAACAATGGGCAAGGTATACTTTCAACGTTCGGGTTAATGATGCTAATTAGGTCTTGGAGTAAAGGGGAAAATATTTTTGGTGGTAATAGATTATTAGATATTGAATCAACATCAATTCCGTTAAATAACAACTACAATTATGGTAATTCTGTAGGATCAGGAAACAGCCAGAAACTTCCTAAAAAATTAGTTATTTCATCATCTTCAATAAAATTTTCATTACCACCATTAATAATTGGAGCAGGGATTTTTATTGGTAGCTCGTGGAAATCTTTTGTTAATACTCAAGAAAAAAATAAAACATTAGTTGAATTTTATGTTGAAGACAAAACTAAAAAAATTACACCCGGTCAATTTTTAGATTTCCCAGAACCGGAGCTTGTGGTCAATAGAAAATAGACTATAGCTTAAATTTGAATATCCCATCTTGATAAATATTGCATAGGCTTATATGATAAAGTAATTTCGTCGGCTATTCACAGCATGTTTTTTGAAAATTTGGTATGCGACGAGTCTAAACGTCGATTCCGGCCAGAATACGA
>CAZEER010000011.1:0-8542 GCA_964511215.1 uncultured bacterium
CTGAACTTTTTTGCAAATGCTGCTCCTAATATTGTCCCAGTATCAGAAGATAAGGTTGATATAGAATTTCAAGTTGAAGAAAAACCAGCAGGTCAAGCAAGTGCAAATATGGGATATTCACAATATTTAGGATTAACTGGTGGTGGTGGTTTGTCTTTGCCCAATTTTAGAGGTAAAGGCCAAAGCCTAAGCTTTAGCTTTAATGCAGGAGTTAGTGCAGGTAGCCAAAATCAATATGCTTACCAAAATTCTTATGCAAACACACCCAAAAGTCGTTCTGCAAGTTTAAGTTTTACTGATCCAATGGTTAATGATACTAAAAACTTGGTAGGAGGGTCGATTTATTATAGAATGATGGGTGGATCAACAATGTATTACTCTCCACTTGAGACTACAATTGCTGGCGCCAGTATAATGTTGGGACGTATATTTAAATGGCCTGATGATTATTTTAGAGGTACATGGCAATTTCAATTGAATAGAAGACAATACCAAGGGACACAAGAGGACATAGATAGATATGCCGGGGGCAGAACAAAATCAGATGGAATAAGTATTAATCAATCTATTCGTCGAGATAGTAGAGATCACCCTGAATTTCCCACGATTGGTTCTAGTTTTTCGTTAAAATCATCATTGTCAGGTTGGATTCTAGGTGGTCAAGAAAATTTTCATAAACACACATTAAATCTAGAATGGTTTACTCCAACATTTTGGAAATTTGTTTTAATGAATTCAATGAAAATTGGTGTAATAAAAGCATTACCATCAAAAAATGATGAAGGATCTTATATTCCTTATAATGATCGTTTTATAATGGGAGGAAATGGGATCCCTTATGGCAACGCTTTAAGAGGATACGATGATAATCGAGTTGGCCCACTTACGGTTAGTGGTAATCCAATTGGGGGAAATACGATAGTTAAATTCGGAACAGAATTTCGAGTACCATTTGCCGAAAATCCTGTAGTTTATGGAGTTATATTTGCTGAGATGGGGAATGTTTGGTCTTCAATTGATTTGATGGAACGATTAAGCTTACCAAGGAATGGCCCACTAGATTTAAAAAGGTCAGTAGGAATTGGAGTTAGATTTTTTATGCCTATGATTGGGATGTTAGGTTTTGACCTTGGTTATGGATTTGACAGAGTCAGTCAGTATGGGGAGTTAGAGCCAGCATGGAAAACTAGTCTAACATTTGGCCAACAATATTAAAAACAAGGAGTATATTGTGAAAAAACCTTCAAGAATTATCATGTTTTTTATGTTTCTTATATGCATGATATCATCTGCATCTGCTCAACTTAAAATAGGTTATATTCTTTCAGAAAGGATTAGAACAGAATTCGAAGAGTTTAAAGAAGCGGAAGCACAATTACAGCTGGAATATCGTAAAGTTCAATTAGAATTTGAAAGTATGGCTTTAAAAATGGATAGTCTAAAACAAGACTATGAAGTAAAGCGCCTAATGGCTTTGGATAAAGGTGAAAGTATTAGAAAAGAATTGGAACAAATGGAACGTTCTATTCAAACTTATCAAGCTGAAAAAATAGGACCCCAAGGAGAATTAATGCGTAAACAAGCTCAGATGGAGTATGAAATATTGGGTAAGGTTAAGCAAGCAGTTGATAAAGTAGCAATTGATGGTGGATTTGATTATATACTTGATGCATCTGTAAGCTTTCTATATGCTAAACCAAAATATGATAGGACCGATGATGTCCTTTATGAATTACGTAACTTAAAACCAGACAATTAAATTGCAAATCACTCTTGGTGAGCTTGCCTCTAGCGTTGATGGGACAGTGATTGGGGATAAAGATTTTGTTATTACGGGTGTTTCAGAAATTCAAGATGGGCGAGTTGGCACTATTACATTTTTAGGTAATCCTCTTTATAATAAATATGCATTGAATACAAAAGCTGATGCCATCTTTGTGAATAACAAGTCCTTGCTAAATGGCAAATACGGTATAGTGGTATCCAATCCACAATTAGCTATGGCAGTAACACTTGAATTATTTTTCTGTCAAAAAAAGGTTGTGCCATCTATTTCACCTATTGCAAATATTTCTAAAAGTGCAGTAATTGGTGAAGATGTTACTGTTGGAGCTGGTGCATTTATTGGTCATGATGTTATAATAGGAGACCGTTCTGAAATTGGGATAAATGCATTTATTGGAGATAGGGCTTCCTTAGGTGTGGATTGTCGGGTATATCCAAATTGTTCTATTTACGAAAAAGTTGTTATTGGTAATAATACTAAAATTAATAGTGGAACGGTAATTGGCTGCGATGGGTTTGGTTATGCTACCGCTGATAATGTGCATAAAAAGATTCCTCAAATAGGAAGTGTATCTATTGGTAATGATGTTGAGATTGGTTCCAATTGTACAATTGATCGTGCAACAATGGGCCATACTAGAATAGGAGATATGACAAAAATAGATAACTTGGTGCATATCGCACACAATGTTACAATAGGCAAAGGTTGTCTATTAACAGCGGGATTTGCAATTGCTGGGAGTTCTAAAGTCGGAGACTATTGTACCTTTGCAGGTCAAGTGGGAATAGGTCCTCATTTGAAAATTGGAAACAATTCTATTGTTGCTGCAAAAGCAGGTGTTACAAAATCATTGGCAGGTGGGAAGATATATGCAGGTTTTCCTGCCAGGGAAATTAGAGATTATAATCGTAAACAAGCATTAATCAGTTCAATTGGGAAAATGCGTAAGGATCTAGATTTATTAATTAGAACTAAATCAGAGAGTTAAGTTTTTATATGGAAAAAAGACAAAGAAAACAAAGAACAATAAAAACATCACAATCTTGTAAAGGTATTGGTCTTCATACAGGAGATGAAACGACAATAACATTTCATCCTGCACCAGATGATTATGGAATTCGTTTTATCAGGTCTGATATCAAAAATTGTAATGAAATAAAAGCCGACATAGATCACGTCGTTGATATTTCAAGAGGGACTACAATTGAAGAAAATGATGTAAGAATACATACTGTTGAGCACGCTCTTGCTGCTGTAAGCGGATTGCGTTTAGATAATATATTGATTGAATTAAATGGGAAGGAACCACCAGTGATGGATGGTAGCGCCAAAGATTTTGTTGAATGTTTAATAAAAGCTGGCATTCAAACCCAAAACAACGAAAGGAAAGTTTTAGAAATTACTAGAGCAGTTAATTATACTAATCCTTACAGAGATATTGATATTCATGTCATTCCATCTGATAGATTTAGGATTACTTTTATGGTTGAGTATCCTTTACCAGCAATTGGGACTCAGTACGAAGCTATTTACAATATGGAAGAAGATTTTGCTTTTGAAGTCGCACCTGCGAGAACATTTTGTTTTTTAAGTGAAGTCGAAATGTTAAAAGAACAGGGGCTAATTAAAGGAGGAGGTTTAGGGAACGCTGTTGTTATTATAGATAAAGAAATTGATTCAATGGAAATTAAAAGGTTAAGAGACCTATTTGGAATTGAAGATAATATTATTCAAGGAGCAAACGGTATACTTAATGGTAAGGTATTACGATTTAAAAATGAACCTGTTCGACATAAAACCTTGGATCTAATTGGTGATTTGGCTTTATTAGGAGTCCCAATAAAAGGTCATGTTACGGCCGCCCGAGCAGGGCATGCTAGCAATGTAGAGTTTGTCAAAAAATTAAAAAAACAATATGCAAAGGAATTAGATAAACTTTAAATGAGAGGTGCTTAATGAATAAATTTGCTAATCAAAAAAAATTCACTATTAATGACATAATAAAAATTTTACCTCATCGTTATCCCTTTATACTTATAGATAGTATTGAAATTATGGAAAAAGGTAAATCTCTGATTGCCTTAAAAAACACTACAATAAATGAGCCATATTTCCAGGGTCATTTTCCAGGACAACCAGTAATGCCAGGTGTGCTTTCTTTAGAAATTATGGCACAGGCAGGATCTTTTTTAATGCTAAGTCAAGTTAAGGACCCATTATCAATGAATATGTTTTTTTCAACAGTAGAGAAAGCAAAATTTAGGAAACCAATAGTTCCAGGAGACCAGTTGAAAGTTCATATGAACCTTGTTAAACAAAAGCTTAATCTATGTAAATTTCACGGACGATGTATTGTAGATGAAAGATTGGTTGCAGAGGCTCAATTTTCAGCAAATCTTGTAGAAAGAGTAAGAGAATAAAATTTCTATTTTAATCCACCCAACAGCAATTATTGACCCTGATAGTTCATTAGGGGAAAATGTTAAAATTGGACCTTATTCTGTTTTAGAAAAAAACATTCAAATTGGAGACAATTGCATTATTGGGAATGGTGTAACAATTTGTGAGAATACCATTATTGGCGCAAATTGTAAAATATTTCATTATAGTTCTATAGGTGAAGTTCCCCAAGACTTGAAGTTTAGAGGAGAAAACACAACAACGATTATAGGTGATAAAACCATTATCAGAGAAAATGTCACTATTAATCGAGGAACAAAGGCACTTGGAAAAACAAAAATTGGTTCCAATTGTCTACTAATGGCTTCTGTGCATGTAGCGCACGATTGCATATTAGGAGACAATGTTATATTATCTAATTTAAGTACTTTAGGAGGTCATGTTCGGATAGGGAATTGGGCTGTTTTAGGCGGAGGTGTGTTGGTACATCAATTTACTAAGATAGGAGAACATGCATTTATAGGGGGCGGATTCAGAGTGGTTCAGGATGTTCCGCCATTTATTTTAGCCGCTGAAAGTCCTCTTAAGTTTCAAGGAATAAATAGCATTGGTTTAAAGAGACGAGGAATTTCTATAGATGATAGAAAGCTGATAAAAAAAATATATAAAACTTTTTTCCTTTCTGGTTTAAATAGAAAAACTGCATTAAAAATAATTGAGAAAGAATTTCCGAAAAATAGTATTAAAGAATTAATTGTTGGATTTATTAATTCTTCAGAAAGAGGAATACTTTAAAAATTTTTGTGAAATTAAATTTTCAATTTATTTTTATACTTGGTATCATTTTATATTGGGATTCAGTATTTGCCACTGAAGCTGAATATCCTTTTACTCATGGAGATGCCTCATCATTTTGGCTTAGTAAAACTCCAGTGATTAACCCAATTAGTGAAAACCGAATTTTTTTAGAATCAGGATTCTCTTTTACAAGATCTGAAGATCAACATTATTGGGTATATCCAAATATTGATTGTGGTTTAAGAATAACCAATAATTTAGTTTGCACCGCAAAAATATTTGGATTTTCATCTTACAATCAATCTCCACAAATTCTAGGTTCAGGGTTCCAATATTTTTTTGGAAATACAGATACACTAAATTGGATAACGTCTATACAAAGAATAGATATAAAAGGTTTGAAGGGGTTTAGTTTAACATCATTAACCTTAGATATTCGAAAGTGGATAAATTGGGAATTCGCCCAATTTAGACTTGGGGTGGGGTCTAATTTTTACAAGAAAAATTCTTATCAAAATATTACAACAAATAAAATTACCACTAACGGACAATTAAATTTTGTAGGTTTAGATATAATTCTTTCAATTTTGAAATTAAAATTTGGTTTTAATACGCATGTTAATTACAATAGAATTATGGGATCCATATTTATTCAAAAAGAATTTCATTAATGAAAAAACGAATTTCCATACTGGGTTCTACAGGGTCAATAGGAGTCAATGCGCTAAAAGTCGCATCCCATTTAAAAGATGAAATAGATGTTGTTTATTTATCTGCAAATAAAAATTCATCATTATTACTTAATCAAATTAAAACTTTTCAACCCCGCGCTGTTTGTGTAGTAGATAAAATGGCATATAAGAAAGTAAAAGAGGATTTAATATCTTTAGATGTTGAAATATTAATTGGAAGAGAAGGCCTTTTAGAACTTTCAAAAAGAGGAGATGTAGATATTTTATTAAATGGACTAGTTGGTGCGGCAGGAATGGAGCCAACTCTTTTTGCCATCGAAGCGGGGATTGATGTTGCATTATCAAATAAAGAAAGCCTAGTGATGGCTGGAGATATTATTACAAAAGCGATGAAACGATCTGGTGCGAAAATTTTCCCTGTTGATAGTGAACACTCAGCGATTTGGCAGTGTATGGCAGGTGAAAATAGTAAAGATATTGATAGTATAATTTTAACTGGGAGTGGCGGTCCATTTAGAAAAAGGGCTCTGCACACTTTTAAAAATATAACACTAGAAGAAGCGTTAAAACATCCTAACTGGGATATGGGTAATAAAATAACAATTGATAGTGCAACAATGATGAATAAAGGTTTGGAAGTTATAGAAGCATATTGGTTATTTGGTATTGCCCCTCAAAAAATAAAAATCATTATTCATCCTCAATCAATTATTCATTCTATGATTGTAATGCAAGATGGATCAATTAAAGCTCAAATGGGAGTTCCTGATATGAAGGTACCTATACAATATGCATTAACTTATCCCCGACATGTAAAAGCACCTTGGGAACAATTAGATTTTTTTAATTGTTCAGATTTAACCTTTGAGGAACCAGATCTTGCGAGATTCCCATCTATTGATTTAGCTTTCAAGGCATTAAATAAATTGGGCTCATCAGCTGCGGCTCTTAACCTTGCAAATGATTATTCAGTTTATCGTTTTTTAAAACAAGAAATCAAATTTTCTGATATTCCGATAATTAATGATTCAGCTCTTCAAAATCATCCATGGATTGACAACCCCACTCTTACGGATTTAAGTGATTTAGATACTTGGATTCAAGAACATGTGAAACAATTTTGAAATAGTGGAACTTAAATTTTTTTTAATAGTAGATTAATATATTATGACTACAGTTTGGGCATTCATTATAATTATTGGTGTGTTAATTACAATTCACGAATTAGGGCATTTTATTGCGGCAAGATCTGTTGGTATTCGTGTAGAAAGATTCTCAATTGGTGTCCCCCCGAGGTTTTTTACAATAACATCCATAGATAATGCCTGGCTAGTGAGTATCTTTTTTTTAAAGAAATCCAAAGGTGGATTAAAATGGGGACCTATCTTTAAAGCAAAAATAAAAAAACCTGGACGAATTGGATCTAATACAGAGTATGTTATTGCCTTACTCCCTTTAGGTGGATATGTGAAAATGGCAGGGATGATAGATGAGAGCATGGATATTAATATTCAACATCAGGAAGATGAATTTATGTCCAAGCCATTATGGGCTAAATTATGGGTTTTAAGTGCTGGTGTAATTATGAATACTATTTTAGCTTTCATGGTTTTTACATTTATTAGTAATTATCAGGGCTCGCCAGAAATAAGTAATGAACCTATTGTGTCAGAGCTACAAGAAGGTCGACCTGCTGAATTAGCAGGTATTAAAGAGGGTGATAGATTTATAGAGGTTAATAGTCAAAAAATAGATACATGGTCAGATTTAACAGAGATAATTCATTCTAAACCCAATACAGAAATAAATATTAAAATATTAAGAGGACAATCAGAGCTGGACTTTAATATAACTACCACTTTTAATTTAGTCTCTTCTGATAATGGAGTTGATACATTAGGCGCTATAGGTATTGCTCCAGAAATATTTTTTACTAAAATATCAATATCAGATGCTTTGTTAATGGGTTGGATACGAACTATAGATAGTTTTGTAATGATCATACAGAGCTTAAAAATGTTGGTCTCAGGCACGGCATCTGTATCAGATTTAGGTGGCCCAATTATGATTGCACAGCTTGCAGGCCAGACAGCAGAGGCAGGGTTAATTCCATTTCTTACTTTTATGTCCTTGTTAAGTGTCAACCTAGCCTTTTTAAATATCTTACCAATACCCGGCTTAGATGGTGGACATATTTTTTTACACTTAATTGAAGCAATCATGCGCCGTCCTTTAACATTGAAGACAAGAGTTACTATTCAACAAATTGGCATGGCTCTTTTGCTTATGCTAATGATTACGGTTATTTTTCAAGATATCACTAGATTGTTTCATTAATAATTTGATCTAATTCAAGTACTAAAGAACCATACTTTAGATTAAACCAAATTTTTACAGGATATCGATTTAAATCATTAGAAAATAGAATAGAAATTGTTGCTTGATTTTTAAAGGGTTTATCATTTATGATAGATGGTGTAACCTTAGAGCATATAAAATTTCCAGCTGGGACAGTGGCAAGTATATTTTCCTCAATTTTTAATTTTAAATCAATCTTTTTTGCTCCTTGGATAGTGTGTATTGTTTTCTTTTGAATTTTATTTAAATCTTGTTTCCGGAAAAAATAAAAGAGTGAATAAGGTGAATGAGTAGGGTATTCAATTGTAATTGTATCTTTTTCGGTAATAGCATATCCATAATTTTGATATAATTCAATATCTCTATTATGTTTATAATTTCCTTCTTCAATGCTTGATTTAATTTTTAAAGGCAATAAAGAATTTTGATCCAACCATAAATCAATTTTATCATTAATTGGAAACAGATAATTAGCAAAACCAACGGTTCTTGCTATGAATTGGACATG